>CAISKG010000619.1 GCA_903885855.1 uncultured Planctomycetaceae bacterium | reverse complement strand
GGCGGCGTTGCCAATCCCGATCCGGTCGTGGCGTTCCGCGGATTCACCATGAACAACCGGCTGCCGCACTATCTGAAAGTCGGTCTCTACCGCAACGAGGCGATCCGCGTCGACAACCGGCTCTACCTCCGGCAACTGCGGTGCGAAACCCTCGCGGGAGGAGGGTGATCGACCCCCGCACCGTCCGGTTTCCGGCCGGCTGGCGGCAGCGCCGGCCCGGCGGAAGGGTCGTGGAATCCCCCCTCCGGCGGCACCCGGCGCGATCCTTTGCGGAGGGCCGGTGCTTGCGTACCATGCCCCTGCGGCGGCGGGATCGCTCCCCGGCGCACCGCGGCTCGGGCGGAGCAGGATCGTGGGCACCGTCGCGCGATGGTCCGGATCGCGAGTGGCGGGAGCGGCAGGACCGGCGCACCATGAGAATCCTCGTCACGGGTGGAGCCGGGTTCCTCGGGGGGCACGTCGCGTCGCACTTGCTCGACGCGGGGCACGAGGTCGCCGTCCACGACATGGCCGTCGCCGACGGCCCTCACCTCCGCGGCGTCCGCTCGATCCGCGGCAGCCTCCTCGATCAGGAGTCGCTCGTCTCCGCGTGTGGCGGGGTCGAGGCGATCTGCCATCTCGGTGGCGTCGGCGACGTGATCGTCGCAGGGAAGGACCCCGGGCTCGCGGCCGCGGCGAACGTCGTCGGGACGGCGAACGTGGTGGCGGCAGCCCGCGAAGCCGGCGTGGCGCGGATCGTCTATGCGAGCACGTGGGAGGTGTACGGCGACCCGCGCTACCAGCCGCTCGACGAAGACCACCCGTGTGCGCCCGACCACCCCTACAACATCACGAAGTTCGCGGGTGAATGCCTGGCGCTGGCCGCCGACCGTCTCGGCGGGGTGCCCACGGTGGCCCTGCGGCTGGGCACCGCGTACGGCCTGCGGATGCGCCCCAATTCCGTCTTCTCCCGCTTCATCCAGGCGGCATCGCGACGCGAGCCGATCACCATCCAGGGAACCGGCCTTCAGAGCCGGCAGTTCACGCACGCGCGCGACGTCGCCCGGGGGTTCCGGCTGGCGCTGGAGTCGGATCTGCGCTGCACGGCGATCAACCTCGTGGCCGAGGAGACGGTGACGATCCGCGCCCTGGCGGAGATGGTGGCGGCCAGGTTCCCCACCGAGATCCGTTTCACCGAGGCGCGGGCGGGCGACATCCACCCCTCGACCGTCGACTCCTCCCGCGCCCATCGGCTGCTCGGGTGGCGCGCGGAGGTGCCGTTCGACGTCGGCCTCGCGGAGATGATGGACGAGGTCGCACGCGGCGCATGACCGATCTGCTCATCACGTACGACATCGACGGCTGGGCCTACCACCGCCGGGCCATGGCGCTTGCGCGCCACGCCCCGGCCGACTTCCGGGTGCGGATCGCCCGCCTCGAGACCACCGGCATGTCGCCGGAACAGTGCGACCTGCACCGTGCCGACGTGCTGGGCGACGAGCCCCCCGACGTGCTGTTCGTGCTCTGTTACCACCAGGCCAAGGGGATGCGCGAGTTGATCCGGCGGCGCGGATGGCCGACCCGGATGGTCGTGTCGTGGAATCAGGGGTGGCCGACGCGCCGTGACGACCTCGCGAAGGCCTTCGCGTCGGCCGACATGGTGGTCTTCAACAACCGCGACTACCGCGAGCGTGCCGGATGTCCGGCGTTCAGCGTGGCGATCGCCAACGGCGTGGATCTGGACACCTTCCGCGTGGTCACGCCGATCGAATCCCGTCCGCGCCGCGTGATCTGGTGCGGCTCCCAGTACCATCGCGTTATCAAGGGCTACGACGACTTCGTCGTGCCGTTGTTCGAGCGCCTGCGCGGCGAGGGGCACGACTGCGAGGAACTCCTCGTCGACTCCCGCGGCGCCGACAAGCGCGATGCCGCCGCGATGGCACGATGGTACGACTCCGCGGCGGTTCTGCTCGTGACGAGCGCGAGCGAGGGGACGCCGAACACCGCGCTCGAGGCGGCGGCCTGCGGCTGCACGATCGTCACGCCGCGCGTCGGCAACATGCCCGAGCTGATCCGCGACGGCGAGAACGGGTTTCTCGTGGAGCGGGATCTGGAGAGCCTCCACCGCGGAGTGGTCGATGCCCTCGCCGACGCCCCGCGGCTGGCCGCGGCCCTGTCGCGCGACATCCGCGCGTGGGGATGGGCCGAGCGGTCGAGGGAGTTCTTCGAGCTCTTCCGTGAGGTCGCGGCGCATCCGTCGCGCGACGAGCAGCTCGCGGCGCGGACACCGCCGGCTCCGACGGCACCGCAGCCACCGCCGGCTCCGGTCGCACCACCGGCCGACGTCGCGCCGGCGGACTCCCCCGGCCCGACGGTGCCCGGCCCGACGCCGCCCGATCTTTCCGCCGAGATGACGGTGTTCGTGTCCACCGTCGGGGCGGCGACTTTTCCGCAGTGCATGGCCCATCTGGCCGGGCAGGATTGCCGGTTCCGGCTCGAGGTGATCCTCAACGTCGCCCCCATGTCGGCGGCGTTCCAGGCGATGCTCGACCGCTGCCAGACGCCGTTCTACGTGCAGGTCGACGAGGACATGCTCCTGCGGCCGCACGCGATCCGCACGCTCCACGAGCGCATCAAGGCCACCCCGCCCGAGGTGCCGCTGGTGGTGGCGTGGCTGTGGGACGCCGATCTGGGGATGCGGCGCCAGGGGGTGAAGGCGTTCCGTCACGCCCTCGTGAGCCGCTACCCGTACGCCGACGTCCAGTCGTGCGAGAAGGACCAGCTGCGGCGCATGGCGGCCGACGGATTCCTCCACGCGCGCCCTCCGGAGACGGAGCCGGCGGAGGACGATCCGGGCGTCCTCGGCGTCGAATGCGCCCACGACGACCCGGCCAGGGCGTTCGAGCGCTACGCCACGCTCGAGCAGCGTCGGTTGCGCCACCCCGACAAGCTCGCCTGGTTCGAGCCGTGCGCGGCCGAGTTCCTGCGGCGGTTCCGCACCGACGCCGGCGAGAAGCACCTGCTCTCGCTCCTGGGGGTGATCGCGGGGCGGCTCGCGGGCGCGGAGCGGGAACTCGGCGAGAAGGATTTCCGCACCTATGCCACGCTGCCCGGGCTGCGCGAGGCGCTGGCGTTCCACGCCGCCTGCACGGGGCGCGATCCCGCGGGTCGCGCGGGCGGATCGACGCCCCCGCACGGAGCCGGTGCATGAACCCCGGCCAGGGAGCGGAATGGCCGTCGGTGACGGTCGTCGTGCCGACGCGGAACGACAGACGGGTGATCGCCCGCTGCCTCGACGCGGTCGTCGGCCAGGACTATCCCGGCCCGCAGCCCGAGGTCATCGTCGTCGACAACGGCTCCACCGACGGCACGCCGAAGGTGCTCGCCCGCTACGCGGACCGGGTGACGATCCTCGACGAGCGTCGGCCGGGGGTGTCGTGGGCCCGGAACGCGGCGATCGAGGTGGCGCGAGGCGAGTGGATCGCCTTCACCGACGCCGACTGCGTCCCCCGGCCCGACTGGCTGCGCACCCTGGTCGATGCGGGGCGTCGCCACGAGGGCGTGACCTTCGTCGGCGGGCGGATCGCCGCCCTCCCCCCGGCCAATGCGATCGCCCGTTTCTCCGAGAATCTCTTCGACCAGCGCCGCAGCATCGAGCAGGAGCGGCCCGCGTCGTTCATCTCGGCCAACCTCCTCGCCCGCCGCGAGGCGCTCGTCGCCTGCGGGATGTTCAACCCCGACTATCCCCGCGGCCAGGACACCGAGCTCGCCTGGAGATCCCAGCATCGATTCGGGGCGCGCATCGCGTACTGCGACGAGGCGGTCGTCGAGCACCGCAATCCGTCGTCGATCAGGGCCCTGATCCACAAAGCCTGGCAGCACGGCCGCGGCTCGTCGCGGCTGCTCGGCGAGTTTCAGGCGTTCCACGGCCGGTCGCTGCGCACACGGATGCGGCAGACGAAACCCTACACCGATCTCCTCCGATCCATGCGGGCACTGCTGCCGCTCCCGCGCCGACTCGGTGGCACGGACCGACCGCTGGCGGAACGCCGCGACGCCTTCTACTTCGCCCTCTTCCGCTGCGTCCGCCACGTGTCGTTCGTGTATCACTCGTGGCGCCGCGCCCGCGACGACCGTCGCGCTGGCCGCGCGTGACGCGCATGCCGCCCCACGGTGATGCCTTCCCGCCGGCGGCCGGAGCCTTCATGGCGGGCCGCGCCACGGCCACTGCCCCGGGGGCCACGTCGGCGATAGGATCGGGCGGGTTCGCAGGTCACGGCGCGCGCGGGCCCGGCGTGTCGGGCGCTCGCTGCTTCGGGGGCGCGACAGGGAAATGACGGCGATGCTCGGATTCAGGGAGATCGACTGCCCGTGTTGCGGCAGCCCGAGCAGCGCGCTCTTCGCGGAGGGGCGCGAACTCGACACGTTCCGGTTCTACGCCCGGCTGGCCGGATTCGAGCGGCTCAACTACGTGCGTTGCCTGGGCTGCGGATTGATCTACTCGAATCCCCGGCTGGCCTACACCGAATCGACGCTCGCGCAGGTATCCCCCGGGCACGTCGCCCGCCGCCTCGAACGCCAGGCGACGATCCAGGCGCGGATTCGCCGCGGCAAGGAGAAGAAACTCGAGCGGATCGTCCGCCTGGCAGGGACCGCCCGCGGCCGCTTCCTCGACATCGGATGCGGCTCCGGAATCGCACTGGAGGCGGCCGCGGCCCAGGGCTTCGAGTGCGTCGGCACCGAGCTCTACCCGGGCTTCATCGAGGTGTGCCGGGCGAAGGGGCTGGAGGTCGTCCCGGGCACGATCGAGGGAATCCGGTTTCCCGACGCCTCGTGCGCCGTCGTCTTCCTCGACGACGTGCTCGAGCACCTCGACCAGCCCTTCGCCCATCTCGACGAGATCGCGCGGGTCCTCCAGCCTGGCGGCATCCTGTACGTCAACACCTGGGTCATCGACGATCCGACCACCGTGGAGGCCGCGTTCGGCCCGGAGTGGAGGAAGGACATGAACCTCGACCTCACCGCGCACACCACGATCTACCCCACGCGGCTCCTGCTCGAGCAGCTGCGCCGCCGGGCGTTGGTGCCGCAGATGGAGGTCAGCACCTGGCGTGCGGGGGTGGGCGCTGGCGCGCATGCGGCCCAGTTCTGCGATTTCCTGGCCCGCAAGCACGGCTGAGGCACGCTCCTGCCGATCGCTCCCGCCCGGGAAGGAGCCGGCGATCGGCCTGGGAGCAGGCTGTGGCGCCAGTGATCCGCCGCCGGATGCGGCGGCAGGCACCCCCGAAAAACCTCGGCTTTTTCAGGGTGCCCACACCCGGAAAAAGGTCATGGATGACTTTTTCCGGGGAACAGCGAGCGGCCGCCTTCGATCGGCACCTCGCAGAACGACAGCGCGGCGATGCCATTGCCACCCATGAGGAGCGTGTCCTGGCTCCAGCCTGCTTCCTTGAGGTAGGTGATCCGCGCGGCCGCGGAGGGCCTGCCGAGCCGCAGCGAGAGCACGCTGCCCGACACCGCCCCGCCGGCCACCAGGCCCGCCTCGCCGTCGAGGTGGAACTGCCCGACGAGCGCGTCGTCCCAGCGGATCGGCTGGTCGAACTCGAGCGCCAGTTCGTCGTCGGCCACGCGCGTCACGCGGAGGAGGTTCGGCGCGGTGAGCGGTCCCGCGGCGACGACGCCATGGTGATCGCGCTCGAGGAGGGGCTGGAGGAGCCGGGCGAATTCCCCCCAGCCCTCGAGCGGATAGTGGCAGCCGCCGGGCGGACGCACGCCGAGCGTCGAGAGGATGCTCATCCTGGAGAAGAGCCGCGGCAGCGTCCGCTGCCGCTCGCGGAGGCGGTCGCCGGATCCGTCGCGGCCCCCCATGGCGCAGGCGTCGGGCCAGATCTGGAACAGATACAGATGCCGGGCGTTGGGGAAGTCGCGCTGCCAGCCGCCGGCCATCGCCACGAAGAGGCGCTGGTAGGTCTCCCAGCCGTAGCGGCCGCTGGGCCCGTCGGCCCCCTGATCGTTCTCCCCCTGGTGCCAGATGATCCCCCGGATCCCGTGCGTGATCCGGGCCTGCCGGGCGCGCCACAGCGTGCGGCCGTAGAGCGTGGAGCGGTCGGCCGGGTCGGCGTCGTCGCGCTGGTGCTGGTCGATGCGCGTGCCGCCGACGGCGCCGTTGAGGATGAAGACGGGGATCTTCCGGCTCTCGACGAGGCGCTTCGCCAGCTCCATCCCCCACCAGCCGATCTCCGCACGGGCCCCCGCCCCCTGCCCCTCCGGCGCCTTCCACACCGCCCGGCACCAGCGATTGCCGGGGTCGGCGCCCGGATCGGACGGCGGCTGGCCGTAGCTGCGGATCCACGCGCTCGATTCCGGGGGGGAGGTCTCGCCGGTGTCGGTGGCCAGGGCGTTGGACTGGCCGTCGATGAGGTAGGCATCGCCGCAGACGAGATCCCCCACGGAGTCGAGCACCGTCTCCTCCGCGCCGCGCCTGACGCCGAACTCCACCGCATAGATGACGAGCCCGGGGACGAGCTTCATGGCGAAGGCGTAGGCACCGTCTGCCCCCGGCGTCGCGGTCTCGGTGGCGATCGCGCGGCCGTCGGCGAGGAGCCGCAGGAACACCGCGTCGGCCGGCTCGGCGAGCGTGCCGGCGTAGACGAGCGTGCCGTGGCCGGAGTCGTCGCGCGCGTAGAACTGCCCCTCCTGCGGCTTCTCGTCGGCGTCGGGCGTGCGCGCCACCCAGGCGTCGTGGTCGGGTTGCGTGACGACGATCTCGGCCGACCGCGTCACCGGCCGGCCGCCGTTGGAGAGCGTGGCGGTCACGGTGACACGGCCGCTCTTGAACGCGTGGAGGAGCCGCAGCCCCTCCGGCGCGGGCTCCGAGACCACGGCGAAGGGGCCGGCTTCCCACTCGGCTCCGATCTCCCCCACCCCCAGCGCCGCCATGGCGGGGAGGTTCGCGATCCGCGGCACGACCTCGATCGCCGTGCGGCCGTCCCACGTGGCCGGCGCTTCGAGCGTGAACGCGGGCTCC
>CAISKG010000618.1 GCA_903885855.1 uncultured Planctomycetaceae bacterium | reverse complement strand
TCTCGGGAACCTGCACGGCTGGCCGGGAAGTCGGCCGTCACGGCCAGTGCCGTGCCGTCGCCGCCGGTGGCCAGGGCCCCGGTGTTCCGACGGCCGGCCGTTCCTGGCAATGAAAGTGATCAAAGCGCGGCAGTGCCCCCCGCCGCGGCGAGCGAGGAACCGGTGGCCGAGATCGGCCGGCTCGACGTGCCGCCGATCGAGATCCGCTGAACGGGATCGGAGCGATCCGCGGCGCGGCCCGTCGAGCGCGGGCCTACCAGGAGCCTTCGGCGGTGCGGCTGTTCCACTGGCCGGAGGCGCTGCGCGAGGGAGGAGCGCCGCCCGGCGCGGCGGACGGCCGCCCGCCCCCTCCCGCCACGGTGCGCCACGGATCGGGCCCGGAGAAGGTGCCGCCGGGGAGCTGCACGACCCACGGCCCCGACCCGCGCGACATGCGCACGAACGAATCCTCCATCTGCCGCCGCTGCGCCTCGAGCTGCCGCTCGCGGCGACGCCGCTCGGCGGCGGCCGAAGCCTCGGCCAGCGCCTCCTGCGCCAGCCGCCGCGCCTCGCCGGCGGCGCGGATCGCGTCCTCGTAGCGCTGCCGGGAGAGGAGCGTCCGGGCGCCCGCGAGCGTCGCTTCGGCCGCGCTCACGTCGGCCTTGAGCCCCTCGGCGTACCAGCCCCGCGCGCGGCGCAGTTCGTGGTCGGCCTCCTCGATCCCGGCCACCCCCTGCAGGGCGAGGCGCTCGTCGTCGGCCGCGAGCCGTTCGGCCCCCTCGGCGGCCGCGTCGGCGGCGTCGATCCAGCGCCCGGCCTGGGGGAGATGGGGCCTGTCGACGGCCATCGCCCGCGTGGCCGCCGTCGCCAGGCGCTCCGCCTCGCGCCACTGCTCGTTGGCGCGGAGCCGGTCGGTGCGCTGCGCGGTGAGCCGGCGGCCGAGGGTGTCGACGCGCTCGGTGACCTCGGCGGCCCGCCGCGGCAGGCTGCCCCGGAGGGCGTCGAGTTCGCCCCGCCGATCGGCCACCGCCGCGTGGCAGCCGTCCACCCAGTCGAGCTGCCGGATCCCCTCCTCGACCAGCGCCAGCGCCCGGAAATACTCCTGCCGCGCCGGCTGTGCCGCCGCCCGGCCCTCGGCGACCATCGCCCGGGCGCGCGACAGCCCCTCGTCGGCCTTGACCGGGTTGTCGGCGACATCGGTCCACGATTCCGGCGCGTAGGATCGCTCCAGATGCCGCAGCGACTCCACCGTCGCCTCGCGCCGGGCCGCGAGCGACTCCAGCCGCGCGATCGCCGCCGGCAGCAGCTCCTCCACACGCGTCCGGGCCGCGGCCACGCTCTCCAGCAGCGCCGCGCCGTCGGCCGCCTCGCGCTGTGCCTCCTCGATCCGCGCCCGCGCCGCCTCCGGCTCCCCCGCGTCGAGCAGGCCGGCGGCGGCTTCCAGGCAGCGCCGGGCGGCGGCCACCCGCTCGTCCGGATCGGCGCCCCGCTCGCGCAACAGCCATCCCTCGGCGCGGCGCGCCGCCACCGCCGCGGCCAGCGCGTCGGCGCGCTCGGCCGCCTGCCGGCGCTGATCGTCGAGGGCCTCGCAGGCCTCGAGCCTGGCGATGTGGAGGTCGAATGCCGCGCGGGCCACCTCCATCCGCGCCCGCGCCCCGAGCGGATCGGGCTCCACCTCGGCCCGCGCCGCCTCCAGGGCGCGTTCGAACTCCACGACGGGCCCTTCGAACGACGCGGAGGATCGGCCGCGCTCCGCCAGCGCCAGGGCACGCTTCCGCGTCGCGGCCAGGAGGTCGCCGTGCGCCGCGGCCATCGCGCGGGCCTTCTCGTGGGCCTGCTCCAATCCGTCGAGCGGGTCGCGGCAATCGCGGGCCACCAGGTCGAGCGGCGGCCGCGACTCGGCGGCCTCGAGGAGGCGGATCGCCTCCTCGGCCTTGGCGGTGCCGAGGCTCGATTCCGCCGCGATCGTGTCGTCGGCCTTCTCCCACACGTCCATCAGCGAAAGCCAGCGCTCGCGGTAGCGGGCGATCGCCCCCTGCACCCCCTCGTAGGCCGCGCGCGTCCGCCCCTCCATCGGCGTGGCGAAGTCGGGATCGGAGTGGGGGAGCATGCGGTGCCGCTCCTGCTGGGCGTCGAGCAGGTCGGAGAGGGCCACCACCTCCGACTTGAATGCGGCGAGCTTCTCCCGCGCCTCGCGCACGCGTCGGCCGTGCCGGGCGCGTCGCGCGATCAAGACCATGAGCCCCCCGAGCCCCACGATGGCCGCCGCCGCGGCCGGCAGCGTGCGCGTGCGGAACACCCGCTCGGCCTCGCGGCGGCGGCGCTCCTGCTCGCGGTGGTCGCGCACCCAGCCCTCCG
>CAISKG010000617.1 GCA_903885855.1 uncultured Planctomycetaceae bacterium | reverse complement strand
GCTCTTCCAGTGCCGTCCCTCGCCGATCAGATGGAGGTCGAACTCGCTGAGCATGGCGGGGCCTGGGCGGGGCGGAGGAGGCGAAGACCGAAGCGGGCGGGCGGGAGGAGCCGTGAGCGGGGCCGCCGGGACGACCACTGCAATCGTGCCACATGGTAAGGTTCCACGCGACGCGGCCGACCGCCGGGAGGCGAAATCCCCGGGCCGGCTGTGACGGCTGTGCGGTGTGCCGGCGACGCTGGACCGGGAAGCAGGCATGGGCTACGAGCGGTTTTCGCCCCAGGAGCGGAGCATCGACGTCCGGGGGGAGACCTACCGGATCTGGCAGCCGCCGGACCTGGAGGCCCTCATCGACCTGGAGGCCTTCGCGGCCGACGAACGGATTCCCTACTGGGCGAACGTCTGGGAGTCGGCGATCGTGCTGGCCGAGGATCTGGCGGCGCTCGAGCCCGGCGGACGGTCGTTCCTCGAACTCGGCTGCGGGCTCGGCCTGCCGTCGCTGGTGGCGGCGCGGGCCGGGTTCCTCGCCACGGCGACCGACTACGAGGAGACGGCGCTGGAGGGGGTGCGCTACGCCGCGGCGCGCAACGGCATCGAGGGGCTCGCCACGCGGGTGCTCGATTGGCGCGCCCTGCCGGCCGACCTGGGGACGTTCGATCTCGTGGTGGCCGCCGACGTCCTCTACGAGGCACACCATCCGCAGGCGCTGGCCACGACGATCGCCCGCACGCTCGCACGCGGCGGCACGGCGCTGGTCGCCGATCCGTGTCGGGCGCGGGCCGCCGCCTTCCCGGCCGCGGCGCGCGAGGCCGGGCTGGCGGTGGGAAAGACCAGGGCCCGCCGGCCGCACGGGGCGACCGACGGGCCCGAGGTCGAGATCCATCGCTGCACGTGGCCCGCCTGACGGCGCCCGGCGGGCCGGCGCGCGTCAGGCCACCAGCCGCACCTCCGGCACCTCGCCGGTGATGCCGATGATGAACTCCTCGAAGATCTTCGTGTCGAGCGCGGAGGCGGTCTCCGCCTCGGGGTGGAACTGCGTGCCCATCGCCACCCATCCCTCGACCTGGCTCTCGATCGCCTCGATGACGCCGTCGGGGGCCCTGGCCGCGACCCGGAACGCGGCCGCCAGATCGTCGATCGCCATGTGGTGCATCGAGTTCACGCGGATCTCGCCGTCGCCGTAGACGCGCTCCATCACCGTGCCCGGCTCCACCAGGAGCGCGTGGCGGTGGGAGGGATCGCCGACGTCCTTGTGGGGGATCGCCTTGGGGAGATCCTCCGGGATGTGGAGGAACAGCGTGCCCCCCTCGGTGAGGTTCAGGAGCTGCATCCCCGCGCCGATCCCCAGCACCGGCATGTGGCGCTGGCAGATGTGCTTGGCGAGGAGGCGGTCGAAGTCCTCGCGGCGGCTCTCCATGGGGCGCACGGCCGGGTGGAGCATCCAGCCGTCGCGGCGCGGATCGAGATCGGCCCCTCCCACGAGCACCACGCCGTCGAGCAGGTCGAGCAGCCGCACGATGTCGTCCTCGGCGGCCAGCGGCGGCAGGATCACCGGAATGCCCCCGGCGGTGGCGATCCCGTCGAAATACCCGGCCGCCACGAAGGACAGCGCGGCGTGCTCCTTGCGTGAACCGCGGAAGTCGGTGTTGATGCCGATGAGGGGCTTGGCTGCCATGGGGATTCTCCGGAGGGCCCTGGGGATGCCGATGCGAGCGTGCGCACGAGTCGGACGACGGGGTGGTCGCGCACCGACCCCCGGTTCCCGTTCGGATCCCCCGTCCCCGCACGGCCCCGCACCGAAACCCCGGCGTCCGGGGGGCGGCCACCCGCCCTCCCGTGCCACGCTCCTCGCGCGTCATCCCTAACGCCGATGCCTTCGACCGAAGCGCCGTCGCGGCGGACGGAAGCCATCCGGGCTTCCGGGCCGACCGTCCCACGGAGGGGCGGACGGGCCTGTTCCGTCGTTCGAGCCGTCGCCGGCCACGCGTTCCCCGCGGGGAATCGCGTCGCTGGCGGGGCGGAACGTACCGGTCGCGCGCCGCCCCGGGCAACCGGATGGACGATTTTGTGGTGGTCGCGCCCGACGGGGGCCCACATGCGGTGCTAGCACCGGGGGTGCTAGCAGATCGGTGTCCCCCAGCAGGCTGTGGACACAGTGATCCGCCGCCGGATGCGGCGGCAGGCACCCGTGAAAAACCTCGGCTTTTTCAGGGTGCCCACACGTGGACAAAGGTCATGGATGACTTTTTCCACGGACGGCTAGGAGGCGATCCACACGGCCCCGGGAAAGCTCCGCAGCCAGGTGCGCTGCCGCTTGGCCAGCTGCCGGGTGCGGGCCTGGGTGCGCCGCACCGCCTCCTCCGGTCCGATCCGCCCGGCGAGGAGGTCGATCGCCTCGGCGTAGCCCGCCGCCTGCCCGGCCGTCGGCCCGATCCCGCCGGGGCCCTCGAGCGCCCGGCGCGTCTCCTCCACGAGGCCGCCGGCGAACATCCGCTCCACGCG
>CAISKG010000616.1 GCA_903885855.1 uncultured Planctomycetaceae bacterium | reverse complement strand
GTCAGCGTAGTCGGTGCCGGCCGCGGCGCAGGCGCCCACCAGCGGCAGGCCGAACTTGGCGTACGGCCCGACGGTGGTTGCCACCACGCCGGCGCGGGCCGCGACGTCGCCCAGGGCGGCGCCGTCGGCGGCGTCGGCGACGAGGATCGGCCAGTCCGCCGCGGCCGTGCCGAGCGAATCGCGCACCGCGGCGATCCTTCCCCGGTCGCGGCCCGCGAGCGCCACGCGCAGCCCCGGCGGGGCGCGGCGCGCCAGATGCCCCGCCACGAGCCGGCCGACGAAGCCGCTCGAACCGAAGACGACGACATCGAACTCGCGCGGCGCCTTCGCGGGCACGGGGGGCGATCTCCGGGAAGCGGTCGGGCGGGGCCTCCGGAGGCGGCGGCGCGACCGGGCTGCTATCGTACCGCGGCCGACCCGCGGGAGCCGCCATGACCGCAGCACCACCCGATCGGAAGCCCGTCGTGGCGATCGAGACCGTGCCGCTGACGGCGGCCGACGGGTACCCGCTCTCCGCCACGCGCTACGCGGCGCCGGGGCCGTCGTGCGGGCGCGTGGTGGTGGCGGGCGCCAACGCGGTGCCGCAGCGCTTCTACCGGCCGTTCGCCGAGTTCCTCGCGGCGCACGGCTACCCGACGCTCACGCTCGACTACCGCGGCATCGGCCTCTCCCGCCCGGAGTCGCTCCGCGGCTTCCGCATGGACTACCGCGAGTGGGCGGAGCTCGATCTGGCCGCGGCGGTGGCTGCGGTGGCGGCGGAGGGGGGGCCGGTATTCATGGTGGGGCACTCCTTCGGCGGACACGCCTTCGGGCTCCTCCCCAACCACGACCGCGTGTCGCGGCTCTGGGCGTTCGGCACCGGCGCCGGCTGGCACGGCTGGATGCCGGCGCGCGAGCGGGCGAGGATCCTCTTCTTCTGGCACGTCCTCGGGCCCCTGATCACCGGTTGGCACGGCTATCTGGCATGGAAGCGGTTGGGGATGGGGGAGGACCTGCCGCTGGGCGTGTACCGCGACTGGAAACGCTGGTGCGGGTTTCCCCGCTACTTCTTCGACGATCCCCGACTCGGTGCCGAGTTCGCGGGTCGCTTCGAGGCCGTGCGCACCCCGATCGCCTTCGCGAACGCCCTCGACGACCTGCGGGCGCTTCCCGTCTCGCGCGACGCCTTCATGGCGGGCTACCGCAACGCCCCGCAGCGGCGCGTCGACATCGACCCGCGGGCCATGGGCCTCGGGCCGATCGGTCACATGGGCTACTTCCGCCGCGCCGCGCGGCCGCTGTGGGACGACGTCGTCGCCTGGTTCGGGGAGGCGCCTCCGCCGCCGCGGGGCGATCCATCACGCGACGAACGCCGGCGGTGATGGTCGGGGAGGGGCGAGGAATCCTCGAGACCCGTCCGTTGTCCGCGCGACGAGCCGGAGAAACTCGGCCAACAGCTCCCGGCGGGCGCCGCGTGCCGTGGCGCGGTCGAGAACCGCCGCGTCCGGCTCATCCGGCCCGCGTGATGATCCAGCCGTTGCCCACCGCGTCCATGCCGATCCGGGCGTAGAAGGCCATCGCCTCGGGCGCCGAGAGGAGCAGGAGCATCGATTCCTCCCCCACGGCGGCCTTCGTGCGGCGCAGGAGCTCCGTGCCGATGCCCAGGCGCTGCCACTGCCGGTCGACGGCCAGATCGGAGAGATAGCAGCAGTAGCGCCAGTCGGTGAGCGACCGTGCCACGCCCACGAGGTCTCCCGAGCGCCAGGCCGTGACCACGAGATCGGCGTGGCGGATCATCGCCTCGAGCCGGGGCAGGTCGTCGACCGGCCGACGGATCCCCGAGCGCCGGAAGAGGTCGGCCAACTGCGCGGCCGAGAGGGAGGCGTCGGTCCGGTAGTCGACGCCGTCGGCCGTGCGCCCGCCTGCCGCAGGCCCGGCGGGGCCGCCGGCGGCCG
>CAISKG010000615.1 GCA_903885855.1 uncultured Planctomycetaceae bacterium | reverse complement strand
GCAGCCGGCGGCGACCAGATCGGTCGCCGGCAGGTACACGCGCCCCCGGCGCAGATCCTCCGGCACGTCGCGGAGGATGTTCGTCATCTGGAAGGCCAGCCCGCAGGCGTGCCCCGCGGCGTAGGCCTCGGCCTCGGGCGCGGTGAACCCCCACACGTGGATCGCCGCCAGCCCGACGGCGCTGGCCACGCGGGCGCAGTACGCCTCGAGCCCCGCCTCGTCGGCGATCGCCACGCACCCCAGATCCATGCGCACCCCGTCGATGACCGCCTGAAGATGGCGCACCGGAATCCCGAAGCGCCGCACCGTGTCGGCCAGGGCGCGGACGATCGGATCGGCCGAATCCCCCCCCTCGAGCGCCCCGGCGACGTCGGCCTCGAAGCGGTCGAGCTCGGCGGCCGCGCCGCGGGCATCCACCGGCGCCCCGTCGGGGCCGTCGACGATGTCGTCGGCCCGGCGGCAGAAGGCGTACAACGCCGTGGTGCCGCGCCGCTTCGCCTCTGGCAGCAGGCGGATCGGCAGGCTGAAGCTCGACGAACTGCGGCGCAAGAGCGCCGCACAGGCCTCGTGATCGGCCGCGAGCGTGTTCATCGGCGTCCCCGGCGCGTGGGCAGGAGCCCGGCGAGTCCGCCCGCGGCGATCGCCACCAGCGCCCGCGCCGCGAGGCCCGTCTTCCGCCAGCGCCCCACCGTGGGGCGGACGGCGAGCGTGTCATGGCCGACCGCCTCGATCCCGTCGGCCAACGCCCGGCCGCCGGCCAGGAACAGCCCGATCGCGGCCCGCAGCGAGCGTGGCGCGATCCGCGCGAGCCGCGCGCCCCCGTCGAACAATTCCCGCGCCCAGTCCACCTCCTCGCGCACCAGCGCCCGATACGCCGTCGACCCCCGCTCCGCGTCGAGCGTCGCCTCGTCGACCCCGTGCCGGGCCATGTCGTCGGCCGGGAAGTAGACGCGCCCGGCGGCCCGGTCGCGGCGCACATCCTGCCAGAAGTTCACCAACTGCAGCCCCGAACAGATCCTGTCGGAGAGCGCCCGACGCTCCGGATCGCGGCAGCCGCCGAGGGCGAGCACGATCCGCCCCACGGGATCGGCGGACCGGCTGCAGTAGGCCAGCACGTCGTCGCGCGTCCGGTAGCGCACCGTGCGGCCGGCGGCGTCGTGGGCCAGATCCTCCTCGAACGCGTCGAGCAGGTGGGCGAAGGGCTCGATTCCGAGGTCGTGGCGGCGCACGGTGGCACCGAGCGCCACGAAGAGCGGATGGTCGGGGCGGCCCGCGAAGCAGGCCTCGAGCCGGCGTCGCCAATCGGCCAGCGCCTCCGCCCCCGCCGCGGGCCCGGCGGCCTCGTCGGCCAGGTCGTCGGCCCACCGCGCGAAGGCGTAGACGTTGGCGAGATCCTGCCGCAGCCCCGCCGGCACCAGGCGGCTGGCGACGGTGAAGTTCTCGTAGTGCGCGGAGGCCACCCGACGGCACCACGCCTCCGCCTGCCCCAGCCCCATGGCGACGGGCACGCCGGCGAGGTCCCACGCGGCGGGATCCCGCGCGAGGGGATCGCCATCGCGTGGCCGAGGGGGCATGGGGGCACCGCGGGGCATCGTGTCGGGCTCGGCCGGAAGGGCCGCTCGGCGGGAAGCGCACGGGGGGGCCGGATGGCGTCTCTGGCCCGCTCCGCACGGCCCCACTAGGATACCCCGGCTGCTTCGTCGGAGGCGCCCCTTCCTGCGTGGAACCCATCCCGATGCGAATCGTGCTCGCCGGCCCCCGCGGCTTCTGCGCCGGCGTCAACATGGCGATCGAGACCCTGGAAACGGCGATCCGGATCCACGGCACCCCGGTCTACGTCTTCCACGAGATCGTCCACAACAAGCACGTCGTCGACCGCTTCGTGCGCGAGGGGGCGGTGTTCGTCGACCGGGTCGAGGACGTCCCCGAGGGCTCGGTCCTCCTCTTCTCCGCCCACGGCGTGGCCCCCGAGGTGCGGCGCGTGGCGGCCGAGCGGCGTCTTCTGGCGATCGACGCCACCTGCCCGCTGGTGACGAAGGTGCACCTGGAGGCGATCAAATACGCCAAGGGGGGCTACCGGATCGTGCTCATCGGGCACGAGGGGCACGACGAGGTGATCGGCACGATGGGGCAGGCCCCCGACGCGTTCACGCTCGTGGATTCGCCGGAGGAGGTCGACGCGCTCCCCTTCGGCCCCGCCGACCGGCTCGCCTACCTCACCCAGACCACGCTCTCGGTGGACGACGCCTCGCGGGTCATCAAGCGGCTCAAGGAGCGTTTCCCCCACATCGTCGGCCCTCCGAAGGACGACATCTGCTATGCCACGCAGAACCGCCAGGAGGCGGTGCGAATCCTCGCCGACGACGCCGACCGGGTGATCGTGCTGGGGAGCCAGAACAGCTCCAACAGCCAACGATTGGCGGAGCTGGCGTGCGAGCGTGGCATCCCCGCCAACCTCATCGACGGCGCCTCGGAGATCGATCCGGCTTGGTTCCGCGGCGACGAGACGGTGGTGATCACCGCCGGTGCGAGCGCCCCGGAGAGCGTGGTGCAGGACTGCGTGCGCTGGCTCGTCGACCGCTACGCCGCGACGGTGGAGGAGCGGACGATCCGCGAGGAGGACGTCTACTTCCCGCTCCCGAAGGAGCTGCGCCCAGGCGGCGCTGCGGCGACGGCCCGCTAGCCTCCGGCATCCCACCGCTGCGGGGTCGCCCGCAGGTGGGCGCCGCTGCGGGTGCGGTGCCTTTCGCCGCTGCGGGTGCGGTGCCTTTCACCGCTGCGGGTTGAGGTGCCTT
>CAISKG010000614.1 GCA_903885855.1 uncultured Planctomycetaceae bacterium | reverse complement strand
GGGCCGCCGGGGCTGGCTGGCCCGGTCGCCTGGCGGGCCGGTGCGGAAACGCCGGCTCCCGCCGGGGGGCGGGAGAGGGCCGCTCGCAGCTGGGGCGGACGGGGCCGATCATCACCAGCGCCCCTCGAGGCCGAGCGAGACACCTTGCACCACCGTGCCGCCGATGGTGGAGATCGAGCCGAGGACGGGGCTCCCCGGACCGCCGGAGGTGAGCGTCTGACCGCGGAGCTGGTCGGTGGGCTGGGCCAGGCCCTGGAGCCACAGGCCGAGGTAGCCGACGCGGAGGGCGAGGTTGCAGGTGATCGGGATCGTGCCGGTGAGCCCCACCTCGCCCACGAAGGCGGCGGCGCCCCCCGCGGCCCGCACGCCCGTGGTCTGGAGCGTGCCGGGACCACTCTCGTAGGTGTAATAGGAGCTCTGGACGGCGTTGTTGTAGTAGGCCCCGCCCTTGAGCGTGCCATCGACGCGGATCCACTGCCCGCGGTCCCAGAGGCGGACGTCGGTGCCGATCTGGTAGCCGTAGAGGCTGTTGTAGGTGCGGCTGCCGAAGATGTCCTGGGCGAAGCCGGTGGAGGTGGTGTCGTAGTGGTCGAGCATGGTGAGGTTCTCGCCCCAGCCGAGCATCCGGAAGCCGTGGAGCAGCGCGATGTTCGGCGTCCAGCGGGCCCAGCGGTTGAGCTCGAAACTCCAGATCGAGGCGCTCAGGTCCGAGGCCACCGTGTCGATCGGTGCGAACGTGTTGCCGAAGATTCCCGGCGGCGTCATGCCGTAGCCGCCGACCGTCGGGAGGGTGGCCTCCTGCGAGCGGAAGTTGGCCGCCTGGAACCAGGTGTATTCCCAGGCGTTTTGGCAGTCGTCGGTGCGGAAGATCGAGAACCGCGGGCCCGCCGCGGGGGTGCTCTCCATCTGGCCGGCCTCGAAGGCGGTGGCGCCGAAGCCGTTGGGCGTGTCGGCGAGGTTGGAGTAGAGCGGGATGTTGCGGGGGGCGTTGCGCCACAGGAGCAGCGCGTCGCTGCGGAAGGTCCACACCGCGCACTTCTGATCGTGGAGCACCTGCAGCAGCCCGGGCTGCTGGAAGGGGCCGGTGTCGCGCGGGTAGTGCATCGAGTCGGCGACCCAGCCGGTCATGTCGCCCATGCTCCACGAGCCGTCGTCGGCGCCCTCGACCACACCGTCGGCGACGACGGCCTCGGAGGCGTCCTCGTAGGAAGCTCGCGACAGTCCGGAAGCGGCCGTCGCGTCGCCCGGCTCCTCGAGGCTCTCCGGGGACGGCGGCTCGGACGAGAGCGTGGAGGTGTCGGAGACGACCGATCGGCTCGTGCCGTCGTCGCTGAGCCAGCCATCCGCCGCGGCCGGCGCCGTGCCCGTCGCCGCCGTCGCCAACGAGGCGGCGACCATCCATCGCCCGAGACGCGCCTGTTTCCGAATCATCGTTCCCGTCTCCGGTGGAAACTCCGAACTACGGGATGAAATCGGTCGTGACGGTCCTGCGGCGGTAGGGTCGTGACCGTAGTTCCTGTCAGGGAAATTGGGGGCTCTGGGCGCCGGGCCGGCGCGGCAGGAGCGGTTTTCCAGTTGCCGCAGGTTGCCCCGTTTGCCCTCCCCGGTGTGGGGATGCGCGGCCTGACGACGGCCGCTCCGGGGGGGCTCGGATGGTAAGGCAGACCGCCCGGAACCCCTTGAAATCAGGGACTTTCCACCCCTCTGCCGAATAGTTGCCCTGGGTGGAACCCGATGCTACCGTGCCCGGCACGGTCGCGGCTCCGCCAGGGAGACGACCAGGGTCGTGCGTCGGTCGCGGGGGAGGACACCGGTTACCGCTTGGGGCAGGCCGTTTTTCCGCAACGATCGCCCGGGGGGCGGCGGGGAATGGGCGGCGCTCCCGGTCCTGGTGGTCTGTCCTGTGATGGGGGTGGCGTTTCCCGGCGGAAGCTCCGTGACAACGGGGCGGCCACCGAGCGCCATCCTCCGCAGGCCGCCGCCCGCCGCCGTCCGCCCTCTCGTCCAACGCACCCGTCCGCATCTCTCCGAGCCGACCCGCGGGACCGTCCCGCCTGGCCGCCGACATCGAGCGAGGACTCCATGTTCCTGTCCTGCTGGTTGACCTCCGTCCGGAATCTGTTCGCCTCCCGTCGCGGCCGCGGCTTCCGCCGGCCCGGGGCGCGCCGGGGCCTCCGTGGCGCGGCCGGGCACCATCCCCAGCGGAACGTCGAGCAGCTCGAGGCCCGGCAGGTGCTGGCCTTCGACTTCGTCTCGGCCTATCCGAACTCCGGTGCCTTCCTCACCGAGGGGGCGATCGTCGACCAGGCTCCCCAGCAGATCACGATCAAGTTCAGCCCAGGGGCGAAGGTCGATCCGCAGTCGATCGCCACCGGGATCTCGGTGATCCGCTCCGCCAACGGCGTCCTCGGCGACTCCGGCGACATCGTCGTCACGCCGGGGAGCGTCACCGTCGACGACTTCCCCAATCAAAACGTCGTCATCGTGCGCTTCGCCGAGACGCTCCCCGACGACAACTACCGCCTCCTCATCACCGGTGCCGGGCCCGGGGGCCTGCGGACCCTCTCCCAGGGAACCGGCATCCCCTCGGAGCGTTTCCGCGCCGGGGGCTCCTTCCAGCTCGACTTCCGCCTCGACCTGGGGGCCCAGGTGGCCTCGATCGTGCCCCAGCCGGTGGCCCGGCCGAAGCTCATGACCTTCGCCACCGACATGACCCAGTACAAGGACGGCGACCTCCTCACCGTGGCCATTCGCGGGAGCCGGCTGACGTTCGAGTTCGACGGCAACGCGAGCGTGGCGGCGGGCAACCGGGCCGTGTCGATCGTGGGGCGGACGGCGGCCGAGATCACCGCCGAGATCGCCCTGGCGATCACCTCCTCGGGGGTCTTCGGGGGCGAACTGCTCTCGGCGACCACCCCCCAGGCGACCCGCATCAACCTCCGCGGCACCACCTTCACACCCGTGGTGAGTTTCACGCGCGGCGGCAGCGTGCCGGCGGCGGCGGCGACGCCGGTGACGATCGCCGACGGCGCCGCGCTGACGCAGGCGCGCGACAAGGTGGCGGTCTACTTCAACGCCAACGACCCGCTCGATCCGGCCTCGGCCCAGAATCCGCGCAACTACCGCCTCATCGAGACCGATCCTGTCACCCAGACGGACATCGCCGTCCAGGTGCCGCAGGCAGTGTCGTACGACGCAGCCAGCGGCACGGCGCTGCTCACCTTCGAGGCTGGCGGGATCGCCGACGACAAGCTCTACCGTCTCCGCGTCGGCGACTCCTCCGACGACAACAACCTGCTCGCCAAGGCGACGCCGCTCGGCGCCCTCTTCACGGGCAACCCCTACCGCACCGACGCCGTGATCGGCGACGGGGCCGAGGGGATGAACGACGTCGACCTCTACCAGGCGGGCCTCACCGCGGCGGGGAGCATCTCCGCCACGCTCACCACGCCCGTCGGGTCGACGCTCGTGGGGGTCCTGCGCCTCTTCGACTCGGCCGGCAACGAGGTGGCCAGGAGCACCACCGGCACGCTCGTCCACGCCGCGGCCGCCCCCGGCATCTTCTATCTGGGGGTGTCGAGCACGGGCAACGACGCCTACCTGCCCGCCACCGGCACCGGCGCCACCGGCGGCGCCTCGCGCGGGGCCTACCGGATCCAGATCACCTCCGACGTGGCCGTGGGGGCCTCCGACGAGAACTCGAGCTTCGCCTCGGCGACGGCGCTGGGCACCCTCGGCGTGGCGGGGCAGACGATCTCCGGCCGGATCGACGTGCGTCCCACGATCGCCACCCCCGCCGGCCCGCTGCTCTTCCCCTCGCAGCCCGGCACGATCGACGAGCCCGGCCACCGCGAGATCCCGGTCGAGGGGGAATCGCACCTCGACAGCACCTCGTCGGTGGGCCGGGCCGGCGCGATGCCGGTGATCCTCTACAACTTCCGCGACGACTACGGCTCCGATCCGCAGGGCAACCCCCTCTTCAACGCCATCACCGAGGAGCAGAAGCAGCGGGCCCGCGAGATCTTCACGCTCTTCAGCATCCACGCGGGCGTCCGCTTCGTGGAGACGCCCGACCAGGGCATGTTCGTGGCCACGGGCGACCTGCGGGCACTCGAGCCGAGCATCCCCCCCAACGCCGCCGCCGGCCTCGGCGGCCCGGCCGGGGTGGTGATGAATTCGACGATCGACTGGGGCAACAGCGAGTACGGCGGCTACTGGTACACGGTGGCCATGCACGAGATCGGCCACGCCATCGGCCTCGGCCACGCCTACGACATCCCGGCGGTGATGGGGGCGGGCGAGACCGGCGCCCAGCAGCTCGGCGAGAACCTCCTCCCGCTGCCCTACGACGTCATCCACATGAACGTCCTCTATCCGAGGAACGGCTCCGACATCGACGTCTACCGCTTCGCGCTCGACACCGCGGGCACCTTCTCCGCCGAGACGATCGTCGCCCGCCAGGGGCAGGCGGCGTCAAGCGGCCTCGACACCGTGCTCTCGCTCTACCGCGAGGTGGGGGGCGTGCGCACGCTCGTGGCCCGCAATGACGACTACTACGGCACCGACTCCTTCGTCGGCCTCGAGCTCGAGGCGGGCAGCTACTTCCTCGCCGTCACCTCGACCGGCAACACGGCCTTCAATCCCGAGGTGAACGACTCGGGCTACGGCGGCCGCACCGACGGCGCCTACCAGCTGCGCCTCGACTTCAAGCCGGCCGCCGACGTGGCCGGCACGATCGTCGACGCCACCGGCACCCCCTTCGACGGCGACCGCGACGGCAAGGCGGGCGGGGCCTTCGATCACTGGTTCACCACCGCCTCGGCGACGGCCACGCTGTGGGTCGACAAGGTGGCCGCCGCGGTGGGCTCGGTGACTGCCAGCCAGACGCTCGTCACGGGGATCAGCACGGTGGGCCTGGTCGTCGGCCGGGCCGTCATCGGCGCCGGGATCCAGCCCAACACGGTGGTGCAGTCGATCCGCGACGCCACCTCCTTCTTCCTCTCCCGGCCCGCCACGGCGACGAGCGCCTCCGCCGCCCTCGGCCTGGGCACCTTCGCCGCCCCCTACCGGACGATCTCGGCGGCGATCTCGGCCGCCAACGCGGCGATCACCGCCGGCACGAACGTGCCGCGGGTCATCCGCATCCTCGGCAACAGCGGCAACGACGCCACCACCCTCGACGAGAAGCCCTACCTCGTCGGCACCACGCTCGGCGGCACGGCGCTGGCCGACGGCGCCACCTTCAACGTGCCCAAGGGGGTGACGGCGATGATCGACGCCACGGCGGCGATCAAGCTGCGCGCGGCGGTGATCGACGTGGGCAGCTCCTCCGGGCTCGTCTCGCGCGCCGGCGCCGCGATCCAGGTGCTCGGCACCCCCGGCCGCCACGTCATCTTCACGTCGTTGCACGATGATTCCGTCGGCGGCGACTCCGACGGCGTCGGGCCGGCGGTGCAGGGGGGGCAGTGGGGCGGGATCGTGATCCGCCAGGATTCCGACAGCCCGCGCGGCGCCGCCTCGACGGTGCCGCACGATCCGTGGGTCAACAAGCCCTGGCTCAACACCATCTCCTTCGCCACCATGCGCTACGGCGGCGGCAACGTGATGGTCGACTCCCGGCTGCAGTCGTTCGCGCCGATCCACCTCGAGAGCAACCGGCCGACGATCGCCTTCAACGAGATCGTCTCGGCGGCCGGACCGGGCATCTCCGCCGACCCGAACTCCTTCGAGGATTCCGGCGGACGGTTCGGGCCGGAGCTGCGTGGCAACCGCCTCCTCGACAACACCATCAACGGCCTCTTCATCCGCATCCGCACCGAATTCGGGGCGGCGATCGACAAGCTCGACCGGCCGGCGCGCTTCAAGAGCACCGACATCACCTACGTGATCCAGGAGAACCTGGTGATCGCCGGCGGCGCCGGGGGCTACCTCCTCGACGAGACCAGCGGCGACGTGGTGGCCCGGGCCACCGGGCGGCTGGTCATCGATCCGGGCGTGGTGGTGAAGCTGATGGGGGCCCGCATCGAGCTCGAGCGAGGCAACGCGCAGCTCGTGGCCGAGGGAACGCCGCTCCAGCGCGTGATCTTCACGAGCCTCGGCGACCGGCGCTTCGGCGCCGGCGGCACCTTCGACACCAACGGCAACGCCCCCGACGTGCGCGCCTCCGGCGACTGGTCGGGCATCGTGGCCCAGGCCGGCGCCGAGGTGAGCATCGACAACGCCTACATCGCCTACGGCGGCGGCCAGTCGGCCATCGAGGGGGGCTTCGACCGCTTCGACACGATCGAGGTGCAGCAGGCGATGCTGCGTTTGGCCAACAGCCGGATCGAGTTCAACGCCTCGGGCCGCTCCTCCACGCAGCGCAACGCCCGCGGCAGCAACGACGACTCCACCGTCTTCGTGCGCCAGGCCCAGCCCGTCATCGTGGGGAACGACTTCCGCGACAACTCGGGCGCCACCTTCAGCCTCAACGCCAACTCCTTCTCCAACACCCCCAATCCCGATCCGGGCCGCTCCACCGGCGCGATCGCGCGCTACGCGGAATACGACGACAACGTCGGCCCGCTCCTCCGCGCCAACGCCATCTCCAACAAGATCAACTACGCCGCCGACCGCCAGAAGGGCGCCTTCGACATCACGCTGCAGTACGGCGCGGGGGTGACCAAGGCGGTGCGCGACGCCATGGAGGCGGCCGCCGACCGCTGGGAATCGGTGATCACCGGCGACATCTCGCCCGTGCTCTCCGGCGGCCGCGTGATCGACGACATCCTCGTGCGCGTCCAGGCCGGGCTCCTCGGCGGCAGCCCCAGCGACGGCGCCGGCGGCACGCTCGCCAACGCGGGCCCCACGGCCTTCCGCAGCGACACCGACGTCAATCCCTTCCTGCCCTACGAGGCGCAGGTCGGCGTCGACATGAGCGACGCCACGAGCGGCCAGCTTGTGGCGATCCTCACCCACGAGCTGGGCCATGCCCTGGGCTTCGTCGACGTCAGCGACGCCCTCGGCCTCACCAACGGCGCCCGCTACCTCGGCACCGCCGCCCTGGCCGAGTACCGCTCCACCTTCGACGCGGGCGCCACCTTCGTGCCCCTCGAGGCCGGCGGCGGCGCGGGCACGGCCTTCGCCCATTGGGACGAGGCCACCTTCGGCTCCGAGCTGCTCACCGGCTTTCTCAACCCGGGGATCAACCCGCTCACGCGGCTCTCGGTCGGCGCCTTCCAGGACATGGGCTACTCGGTCAATTACTCCGCCGCCGACGATTACCTCCCCAAGAGCGGCACCGTGGGCTACGCCCAGCCCACCAGCGGCGTGGTGGTGCGCGGCGAGCAAATCCTCGTCGACAGCGTGTGGGACGACACCGACCTCGTCCACGTGGTGACCAGCGAGATCACCGTCGACAACTTCCACACCGCCACGGGCCTGCGCCTCGAGAGCCAGTCCAACGCCAGCCTCGTGGTCAAGTTCGCCGGGCCCACGGCCGGCTTCACCGCCACCGGCACCCCCGGATCGATCGACGACCGGATCGGCGGCACGGTGCAGGTGATCGGCCAGCCCGGCTACCCGGTGGTGCTCACGAGCCTCTTCGACGACAGCGTGGGGGCGAGCCTCGACCCGCTCGGCCGCACCGTCTTCGACACCAACAACGACGGCCGCGCCTGGATCGACTCCACCGCCACGGCGCCGATCACCGCCTCCTGGCGGAGCCTGAAGTTCCTTCCCCTCTCCAACGACACCAACGTCACCTTCGTGCGCGAGGCGGAGCTCGCCTACACCAACCTCGTCGACGTCAACCAGACCCCCTTCGACGCCCAGCTCGTGGGGATCCTGGCCCCCAACTTCGCCGTCGGCGGGGCCTCGACGGAGTCGGCGCAGCACAAGGGCACCGACGAGAACCGCCGCGACGGCTTCGTGGTCCGCGGGGCGATCGCGGTCGACAACCCCGGCGACGTCGACGTCTACAGCTTCGGCGGTTACGCCGGCAGCGAGGTCTGGCTCGACATCGACCAGACCTCGAGCTCCCTCGACACGATGCTCGAGCTCCTCGACGCCGGCGGCACCGTGCTGGCCCGCTCGGTGGATGGGCAATTCGACAGCCAGACCGTGACCGGCGAGGTGGTGGCCGGGGCCGGCGCGGCCGCGACGCAGACCTACGCCCTCTCCAGCGGCAGGATCCTCCCCGGCTCGCTGGGCGGATCGATCTACCACGGCAACACGGTCGTGCAGACCTTCACCGTCGACCGCTCCGGCGCCTTCACCTTCACGTCCGTGGGTGCTCCCGCCCGGCGTGTGACCGGCGCCACGCTCGACCGCGACAGCGGCGTCGTGACGCTCGAGTGGAACGGCGCCGTGACGGCCGGCGGCACGCGGATCGAGGCCGACTATGCCGCCGCGAGGCTGTCGCTGGCCACCCTCGGCTTCACGGCCTCCGGCGCCAACGGCGCCTTGCCGCTCGAGAAGGAGGAGTGGCGCGGCAACGACTATTACACCGTGAACCCGCGCGACGCGGGGATGCGCGTCATCCTTCCCGGCACGCAGGGATCGCTGAACCTCTACTTCCTCCGCGTGCGCAGCCAGCCCAAGGTCGATCCCTCGGCCACCCTCTCCGAGTACGAGGCGGCCGTCGTCGATCCCACGAAGGTCAACGCGGGCGCCACCAGCGGCGCCTACGAGCTGCGCGTGCGCCTCCAGCAGCGCGACCACGTGCCCGGCTCGACCGTGGTCTACGCCGACATCCGCTACGCCACCACCGGGATCGACGTCCAGGGGCTGCCGCGCAACTCCCTCCTCACCGGCACCACCGCCCAGGCCGGCGGCGGGAGCAACCGCGAGCTGATCTCCGCCCAGAACATCGGCAAGCTGCTCCAGAGCGACCAGAACATGATCAGCGTCGCCGGGCGGATCGATTCGCCCACCGACGTGCGCTGGTTCAAGTTCACGGCCGACTACGCCAACGACATCCAGGCGATCCCCGGCGTCAACGGCGGCGGCAAGACCTGGGCCACCGTCCTCGACATCGACTACGCCTCCGGCTTCCGCGGCGACCTCTCGCTGGCGGTGTTCAACGAGGATGGCAGGCTGATCTTCCTCGGCCGCGACTCCGACGTGGCGGCCGACCAGCCGGCCCCCGGGCAGGGCAACGATTTCGACGATCTCTCGCGCGGCTCGGCCGGCAAGCTCGATCCCTTCATCGGCACCGTGCAGCTGCCCGTGGGCGCGTCGACGGACAATCCCACCGAGTACTACGTGGCGATCATGTCCAACGCCACGTTGCCGGAGGTGCTCGACGGCACCTTCCGCAGCGGCTCGACCAACGCCCAGGTGCGCCTCGAGCCGGTCAATTCGGTCGAGCGCCTCGTCGAGGACCACCTCGGCTTCACCGGCTACGAATCCAACGGCGCGCCGGTGGCCCCGAAGCACGGGCCGCTCTTCAACGTCATCGATCCCGGCAATGGTCCCTCGATCGCCCTCTCGGCGAACGTCCGCCCCTTCAACCTCGGCGACGTGACGCTCTACGTGTCGACCGGCGACAGGATCTTCGCGGCCGACGCGCTGCGGGGGCGGTCGCTGTATGACCTCGCCGGCTACGAGTCCGGCGTCGGCGACATCGACATGCGCACCGACGGCAAACTCTTCCAAGTCTTGGGTCGGCAGGGCGATGCCGGGAACGTCGGCTTGCTCCGCGAGATCAGCACCGCCGACGGTGCGGTGGTCAGCGAGGTCGGCGACGCCGTACCCAACGTGCCGGACAACCCGGCCGACACCGACTTCTGGAAGCTGACGAGCGACACGGTCGATGCTCTCGCCATCGCGCGCACCGACGTGGCCGAATACGAGAACAGCGTCTTCTATTCGCTCCGCCGCGGCACGAGCTCGCTCCTCTACTCGGGCCGCACCGACGGCAACGCCGCCTTCGCGGATGGCGAGCCATACAGCCTGCGGGGCACGATCACCGGTGCCGGCGTCACCGGCCGGACGACCGGGCTGCAGTTCCGCAACGAAAACGTCGGCACGCTCTTCGGCGTGAGCACCGGTGGGCAGTTCTACACCGTGAATCCGGGCAGCGGTGCCGCCACGCTCGTGGCCGACTTCTCGGCCGAGCTCGCCGCCATCGGCGGCGGCACGACCGGTTTCCAGGGGCTGGCGACGGCGCCGGTGAACCTCGAGGGGGGCCGCTACCAGGGGATGTTCTTCGCGATCACGAACACCGGCCGGCTCGTCTGCATCGCCCCCAATCTCGCCGGCACCTC
>CAISKG010000613.1 GCA_903885855.1 uncultured Planctomycetaceae bacterium | reverse complement strand
GCGGCTCCGGCCGGTCGCACGACCGTGGGGGTGTGAGGGAGGCGCGGCCGTCGCCGACGGCCTACGCGCCGGCCCCGGGGCCCCCCTGAGGCGCGCCGCAGGCACGCCTCAGGTAGTCGTGGAAGCACCAGATCCGCTCCTCGCGGGTCCCGATGCAGCCGCGGAAGGGCGTGGCGGCGATGCCCTTCTGCTGGGCGGCGAAGACGCTCGAATCCTCGCGCTGGATCGCCGCGTTGGCCTTCACGCCGTGGCGGGCCACCATCCCGGCGATGACCCGCGCGAAGGGATTGCGCTTCGTGCCGTCGAGGCTGAACATCCAGGCGAGCGTGCGCGAGGTGGTCGGGCCGGTGGGGAGGTAGACCTGGCAGTAGTTGAAGAGGTCGCTCGTGGTGAACACGAGGTTCGGGAAGACGTGGTGATGGACGTACTGGTCGGAGGTGGTGCCCCCGCCGAGCCATCCGACCACCTGCCGCTGCTTCCGCACCGGCTCGCTGTCGCGGCCGAGATCGAAGACCAGCGTCGTGAAGCGGTCCTCGAGCCAGTGCTTCTGCGCCTCCTCGGGGATGAGGCCGAAGCCGCCGAGGGTGGTGGGGTGGACGAGGGGCAGGTGGTAGGTCTCGACGGTGTTCTCGACCGGGATCTTCCAGTTGCAGGCGAAGTCGGCGGCGTAGCGCCAGTTGCAGCGGTAGGGGGGGGCGAAGGCCGCCGCCACCCGGTCGTACCAGTCGCCGAGCCAGCCGCGCAGGTCCGTTCCCTCGGCCGAAAGCCGGACGAAGACCAGCTCGCCGCAGGTCGCCACGGGGAACGTCGCCAGGGCCGCGTTCTCCCGGTCGAAGGGCTTGAAGCAGCCCCCGTCGGGCACCTTGTCGATCCTGCCGTCGGGCTTGTATTCCCAGCCGTGGTACTGGCAGGCGAGCCTGGGAGCGTTGCCGCGCGGCGCCTCGGTGAGCATGCAGTGGCGGTGCGAGCAGACGTTGAGATAGGCGTGGATCGCCCCCGCATGACGGCGCAGGAGCAGCGGCCGGCCGACGAGGTCGAGCGTGATGAAGTCGCCGTCGGCGGCGAGGTCGCCGGTGAGGGCGACCGGGTGCCAGGCGCCGAGGAACAGCGTCTCGATCTCGCGGCGCAGCACGTCCGGCGAGGCGTAATCCTCCGGGCGGAGGACGTACTCGAGCCGTTCCTTGTGCACGAACATGATGCCAAAACCCTACTTCCATCCCCGGGGGCGTTCAAACCGCGCCGCCGGCCGGCCCGCCGGCGTCAGCCCGGCCACGGGCCCCAGGCCGCCTCGATCCGCCCGCGCAGGTCGTCCACGAAGGCGGGGGTGATCTCGGCCTCGTCGAGGATCGAGTACCACAATCCCGCCTCCCGGACGAAGTCCTTCGCATGGGCCAGCGCCCGGGCCACGTCGTCCCAGCCGATCCCCATCGCCTCGGGGCGGATGTCGACCCCCGCGCGGCGGATGGCGGCCAGCATGGTGTCGGCGCCGTGGTCGTGGAGCATCGCCCCGACCACGATCCCCAGGCAAACCGGCTGGCCGTGGAGGAACTTCCGGCCGGTGAAGTACTCCAGGGCGTAGAAGACGAAGTGGTCGGTGCCCTCGATGTGGCAGGGGTTCCAGCCGGCGTTGTGGAAAGTGGCGCCGCCCCAGCGGTTGGCGTTCATGAGGGTGCGGATGCCCGCCTCGTTGACGGCGTGGATGTCGTCGAGGCCGGCGAGCACCCTGTCCATCACGGCGCGCGCGGCGTCCACGAGGCGCTGGTCGTAGGGCCACTTCGGCGGCGTCCGTCCCCGGTCGTGCGCCAGCCTCCAATCGGCGTGGGCGGTGTGGTAGCAGAGCACCTCGCAGACGCCGCTGCGGTTGAGGAGCGGGGGGGCCGCGGCGATGACGTCGAAGTCGACGTACACCGCCTCGGGCACGGCGAATCCGACGTAGCGGACGTGGCCCCCGTAGCGCAGGCCCGCCCGGTGGCCGAAGGCCGCGTTCACCGACATCGACGTGGGAATCTGGAACAGCGGCAGGCGGCGCGACCAGGCGATGAATTTCGCCACGTCGATCGCCTGCCCGCCGCCGAGGCCGATCACCGACTGGCAGGCGGGGATGGAGGCGAGCTCCGCCTCGAGTTCGTCGCCGTCGATCGTGTGGACGAGATACGGCCCGGCATGGCGGCCGGTGAAGCAGTGCCCGAATTTCTCCCACAGGTCGGGCATGGTGACGACGAGGTACGGCCGGTGGGCGATGGCGGGAATCTCGGCGAGGAGATTGCGGCCGTAGATCGTGGTGAACTCGTGTCCGGTGGAGAGGATGTCGGTCATCGTGGCGCCCGGTGCGGGGGGAGATGTCCCGAGGCTACCCGATCGGCCCGGGGCGGCCGACGCCGGCCCTGCCGGGCGGCCCCGCGTGCCCCGCCGGCGGACGGTGGGAATGGAGCGGTCGGGGCGGCCGGAGCACGCGCCCGGCCCCCCCGGCGACGCCGCTCGGCGATTGTCTCCGCCGCCGGCGTGGGCTAGATTCCAGGAGTGCCGTCGCTTCCCGCCCCGGCCCCGCTCCGGCGGGCCCCTGGTGGAGCGGCGCACGACGCTGGAGGGTAAGCGAATTGGCCAGCGGTCTGACTCGAAATCAGATGCCCCGAAAGGGGTTGTGGGTTCGAATCCCATGCCCTCCGCTCCGCGTCGGCTCCCCGTCGACGCCCGTGAAAGCCCCGGTGATCCCGGGGCTTTTTTCGTGTCCGCCCCGCGTCCGCGCGGGGCTCGGATGATGGCTCCCCGGACCGTCAGCCCGCGACCGGGACCACCGTCGCGCCGCGCATGAAGACCAGCGCCAGCGTCACCCGCCCGGGCGGGATGCCGAACAGCGTCGCCACCGCCGTGCGGTAGGCGAGGAGCTGCGGGGCGTAGTAGGCCTG
>CAISKG010000612.1 GCA_903885855.1 uncultured Planctomycetaceae bacterium | reverse complement strand
TGTTCGCCGACGAGCCCTCCACGGTGCCGTCGCCGGTGCGCACGGCGTCCTTCGACGTCGTCGATCCCCCGCCGCTCCCCTCGAGCCCGGTCCTGCGCTGAACGCGGGAGGTTGATCCGCCGCCGGATGCGGCGGCAGGCACCCCGGAAAAGCCTCGGGTTTTTCTGGGGTGCCCAGCGTGGCAGGTGGAGCCGGCCGGCATGCGGCCGGTGGGTTCACGGATGACGTTTTCCACGGACAGGTAGATTGCCCGCATGGGCGGGCTCACCTCGATGCGCCGTGCGGAGACCGGCCGGTTGGCAGCGGCCGCCGCGCTGTGGCTGGCCGGGGCCGTGGCCGCCGCTGAGCCCGCGCTCCAGTGGCGGGGCGTGGTGTCGCTTCCGGGACGCTCGGACGCGGACGACGGATCGCACCGCATCGCCGAGACCAGCGGCATCGCCTGGCTGGGGGGCGACCGCTATCTCGCCGTGATGGACGGCAGCGACCGGGCGGTGGTGCTGCGCCTCACGCTCGGCGCCGAGGGGGTGCCCGACGACGCCCGCGTGGAACGCACGATCGCGCTCGATGGCCTGCGGGATTGGGAGGATCTCGCCGTCGTCGGCCCGCCCGCCGCCCGCCGTCTGCTGGCCGTGGAGGAGGACACCCCCGCCCTCCGCTTCTTCGCGCTCGATCCCGAGGCCATCGCGCCGCGTGCCACGGCGCTCGGCGCCTGGCCGCTCGGCGCGCTCTTTCCCGCGATGCGCCCCAATCGTGGCCCGGAATCGCTCGCGGCGGACCCCGACGGGGCCGCGCTGTGGACGGCCAACGAGGAGCCGCTCGCCGGCGACGGGCCGGCGGTCGCCGACGGGCGCACGGGAAGGATCCGCCTGGTGCGGATCGCGGCGGCCGACGTCGCCGGTGGGCTGCCGGAGGACCGTCGCGAATGGATCTACGAGGTCGACGCGCCGCACGAGCGGCTCGGCCCGCAGCTCGCCGCGCGGCTCGTGCCGGGCGGGGGGGGCCTCTACTCGGGCGTGACGGCGCTCGTGGCCCTCGGCGACGGGAGGCTCGTGGTGCTCGAGCGCAGCGCCGCGGCGGGCGTGCCCCCCTTGGAGGCACGGATCTATCTCGTCGACACGGCGATGCACGCGGGCGCCGCCGGTCGCGCCGACATCGGCACCGCCGAGCCGCTGCCAAAGCGCCTGCTGTGGCGCGGCCAGCCGGGGGTGAACCTCGAGGGGCTGTGCGTCGGGCCGACGCTCGCCGACGGGCGGCGGGCGCTGGTGGGGATCGCCGACAACGCGGGCCGGGCCGCGGCGGCGGGGCGGGAGGCGACCAATCCCGTGGTCGTCTTCGCCCTCACCACCCCATGACCATGTTCGATTCGATCACCTTCCGCGCCCGCTCGAGGTCGTCGCCGGTCTCGTGCATGTAGAGCCGGATGGCGTGGAGCTTGTCGCCCGCGGCGCGGGCGAGGCACTCGCGGGCGGTGTTGCAGGGATCCTGCGACGAGGAGAGGCCCAGGGCCGATTTCGAGATCACCCAGCAGTCGCGCGGGCGGCGCGTGAGGCGCACGATCCGCTCGGCCGGGTAGGCCTCCTCGACGACCGCCGCCGCGGCCTGCTCGTCCGCGGCCCACGAAATGATGATGTGGGCGACGGTCTCGATCTCGAACAGGGGCATGATCGACTCTCCGGCGGCGTCCCCGACCCTTCGGCTCCGTGCCGACCCGCTGCATTGTCCACCCTCCCGCCCACGGCGTCCATGCCCGGGATGCGGCCGTTTCGTCGCGGGCTGCTACGATGGGGCGAGTGAGGTGGGCGGCGCGAGGACGTGCGATGGACTACGACCGGCTCGGGTTTCCGATCCCGCCCCGCTTCGAGCCGGCCCGGGACGACGCCACGGAATTCGCCGCCCTGCGCGCGGGGCGCGGACAGGCCCGCATCGGCCTGGATCGCGCCGACCGGGATGGCTTCCCCCTGCCCCACGACGCGTCGCCTTCCGCCGACGCCTCCCCGCGCCTCCGGGCCGGCCGGGGGAAGCGGCTGGCGCTCCTGGCCCTGCTCGGGGTGGTGATCGTTCCGGCGCTGCTCGCCCCGGTCGTGCTCCCGGCCGTCCGGGAGGCGGTCGTCGATTGGTCGCTCGAGGAGGCCGCCCGCTGCGAGGCCGTCGGCGACGGGGGCGGGGCCCTCGCCCACGTCGACCGGGCGGTGCGGTGGGCCGCGGACGACCCGCGTCTCATCTGCCTGCGCGGACAACTGCGCATCGGCACCGGCGACGCCGCGGGGGCCGCCGCCGACGCCGATATGGCCGTCGAACTCGAGCCGGGCGCACCGCAGCCGCGCCGGCTGCGTGCGCTGGCCAACACGATGCTCGGCCGGGCCGACGCCGCCTTGGCGGACGCCGAGGCCGTGGTCGATCTCTCGGTCGACGGCGATCCCGAGTCGCTCAACCTCCGCGCCTACACCCGCGCCCTCCTCGGCCGCGATCTGGAGCGGGCCCTCGACGACATCGAGCGTGCCCTCGCCCGGCCCGAGGAGCCGCTCCCGGAGCACCTCGACACGCGCGGCTACGTCCTCCACCTGCTGGGGCGGAACGCCGAGGCGATCGACGACCTCAACCGGGCCATCGACGGGATGCAGGATGCTCGCTACCGCGTGACGCTGCTCGCGGGGCGCATCGACCGCGCCGAACTCGACCGCCGCCTGCGCGTCATCGACCAGAGTCTGGCGGTGATGCATCAGCACCGCGCCATGGCCTGTCAGGCGGCCGGCTTCGGCGGCCAGGCCGAGCAGGATTTCGAGGTGGCGCGGCGGAAGGGATTCGACCCCAGCCGCGGCGTCTTCTAGCAGCCCTCGGACACGGCGATCCGCCGGGGCGTGGGGCGGCATGGCCCCCGCAAAACTCGGTTTTTTCAAGCGCCCACGGCGGCACGTCGAACCGGCCGGCACGCTGCCGCTGGGGGCACGGACGGCTTTTTCCAAGGGCAGCGACGCGCCGGCGGTGCCGGGGAGGGGGGCCGAGGAGGCCGGATGCCGGGCCGCCCCCGCCGGGGCTGTCGCCGCCGGAAAGCCTTGGTATACTCCGCGGCTCGCGAGGCCTGATCCCGCGTTCGTCTCCGCCATTCCGATCGCCCACCGGGCGAGAGGGACGGCCGAGGGGCGACTACGGGGGTGTAGCTCAGTTGGTTAGAGCGCCAGCCTGTCACGTTGGAGGCCGCGGGTTCGAGTCCCGTCACCCTCGCTGACCGAGTCCGGGCCCGGAGGGGTTCGTCCTGGCTCCCGGGCCCGGAGGGGTTCGCTGACCGAGTCCGGGCTCCCGGGCCCGGAGGGGGTCGTCCGGGCTCCCGGGCCCGGAGGGGTTCGTCCTGGCTCCCAGGCCCGGAGGGGTTCGTCCGGGCGCCACTCGGTGTTCATGGCGACATCG
>CAISKG010000611.1 GCA_903885855.1 uncultured Planctomycetaceae bacterium | reverse complement strand
TCCGTGGCGAGGGGCTCGAGGCCCGGGCGCGGCGGATGCGTTACCGGTGGCTCGGCGAGGCGGCCCACGCGGCGGGCGCCCGGCACGTCGTCGTCGCCCACACCGCCGACGACCAGGCGGAGACGATCCTCCATCGCATCCTGCGCGGCACCGGTGTGGCCGGGCTCTCGGGCATGAAGCCGGCCCGGCGACTCGTCGAAGGCGTGGCCCTCCTGCGACCGTTGCTCGGGGTGCGGCGCGGCGAGGAAGGCGCGCAGGGCCGCGCGGCGCGTCGCCAGCAGCGGCCGGAGGAGCGCCACGCCGTCGACGAGCCGCCGCGCGGGGCGCATCCCCTCCAGGCCCGCCACGCCGGTGCCGCGGAGAACCCGATGGAGGATCGTCTCCGCCTGGTCGTCGGCGGTGTGGGCGACGACGACGTGCCGGGCGCCCGCCGCGTGGGCCGCCTCGCCGAGCCACCGGTAACGCATCCGCCGCGCCCGGGCCTCGAGCCCCTCGCCACGGACGCCGTCGCCCTCAGCCACCGCCAGGTGCGCCGCGACCAGCGGCAGGCGCAGGCGCGCCGCGAGCGCCTCGACGAAGGCCAGATCGGCGTCGGCGGCGGCACGGAGGCCGTGGTGGGCGTGGGCCACGAGGAGCCTGGGGGCGGTCCCCGGCGGGGCGACCTCGACGAGTCCCAGGAGCAGCGCCACGCTGTCGGCCCCGCCCGACACGCCGACGAGCACCGGCGACTCCCAGAAGCCCCGGGCCGGCAGCGCCGCCCCGAGCGCCGCCGGCACCTGCCGCCCATCGCCGCCGTCGCCAGGATCTCCCATGCCTCCCATTCTAGGGGTCCGCCGGCACCGCCTCCCCCCCGAGGGCCCCTCCCCTGCCCGCCGCGGCAAACCGCCTTCCACCGCCGAGGGGGCCTGGCTACCATCCCGCCCCGCCCGACCCCCGTGCGCCCCCGCCGGACGCCCCGGAGCGGCCCCCTCCACGAGGACCTCGCATGTGCCCCGCCCGTGCCGAGCGTGAAGCCCCCCCTGCTCTCCCCCGCCGGCCGCTCGTCGCGGCGGCCTGCCTGGCCGCGCTCATGCTGGCGCCGGCCACCGGCTGCTCCACCCTCCTCACCGCCGCCTACCTCATCGCCCCCCAGGACGTGCCCGCCGAGTACAAGGGGCTCAAGGGGAAGCACGTGGTGGTGATCTGCAAGCCGATCGTGGAACTCGAGTACAGCGATGCCGGCTCGGCGCGCGAACTGGCCGGAACCGTGGGCCTCCTGCTCGAGAAGAACGTGCGCAAGGTGCGCGTCATCGGCCAGGACGAGGTCGCCAGGTGGATCGACGAGAACACCTGGATCGACTACCCGACCGTGGGCAAGGCGCTCGACGCCGACATGGTGGTGGGGATCGACCTCGAGTCGTTCCGTCTCCACGAGGGCTCGACCCTCTACCGCGGCCGGGCCACGATCAACGTGCGCGTCTACGACGTCGCCGAAAAGAAGGTGGTGTTCGCCAAGCGCTACGACGACTTCAGCTTCCCCACCGACGGCGCGATGCCGGTCACCGACCGCTCCGAGGCGCAGTTCCGCGCGATGTTCATCCAGATCCTCGCCCGACGCGTGTCACGCAGCTTCCACGCCTACGACAGCCGCGAGACCTTCGCGGACGGGAACCTGACGTTTTAGTTGCACGCGAAACACGGGCTGGCTGACTGCACGCGAAACACGGGCATCCTGCCCGTTTTCGCTGGGGGCGGCAGGCGTGCAGCCAAGGTGCACGAACTGCCGCTGGCCGCCGGCTTCCTGCCGGCGCTGCGGCGTTTGGGTGGGCGTTGCGGTCGATCCAGCGCTTTCCCCGTCCCACGCGTGACGAGCGAAGGGGTCGCCCGTGCCTCCGAGCGGCGTAACCGACAAGCGCAGCCAGGGATGGCGGAGCGCAGGAGGGCCCGAGTGAGCGAAAGGCCCGGAGGGCCGAAGCGAACGTCCGGCGAGCGGGGCACGGGCGACCCCGAAGCGGCGCCGGCGGCGGGGCAGCCGCCGCGGGGCTCAGAGGTTCTTCAGATCGCGCTTCGGCTTCGGCGGCGCGAGCTTCCGCTTCTGGTCGTCGGAAGGCGGGGCCGGAACGTTGTTGTTGTTGCCGCCATCGGCCATCGCCGGCTTGTTGACGCCGGTGAAGCGCTCCGTCCAGCGGTAGCCCAGCGGCGTGCGCAGCTCCGTGGCCGCGATCTGGGCCCAGGGCGTGCCGGCATGGTCACGGGCGACGCGCTCGAGCAGCTCCACGGCCTGCCTGGCGAGCTTCTCGGTCTGCGAGCCCACCTTCACCTCCTCGCTCGGCTCCAGCTGCCAGGTGTCGTTCTTGTCATCCTGGAACTTCATCCCCAGCTTGGCCTGGGCGAGCATCTGGTTGTAGGCGTCGGTGCGCACCTTCGCGGCGAGCACCCGCCCGAGGGCGAGGTCGTAGCCCGCCTGCCAGCGGCGCTCCTTGACGGCGTCGCGGTCGCCCTGGCCGGCCGACAGCGTGGCGTGGAGCGCGTCGATCCGCGGAGCGGCCTTGGCGGCGGTCTTCTGGGCCTCCGTGAGGAGGCCGGCGAGCGAGGGCTCGTCGCGCTTCGGGAACGTCATCGTCGGAGCCTCCATCGGCTCCACGACCGTCGACTTCGCCGCCTCCACGAGGGCCCGTTTGGCGGCGTTTCCGACGATCTCCTGCTGCAGCTTCGCGGCCGAAACGTAGTCGGGCTGGTAAGCCTGCATCACGTCGGGATCGAAGAAGTAGCGGATCTGCGACGCCATCGGCGCCACCATCTGGTTCGTCACGCGCCCCCGCTCGCCGCTGTTGGGATGGACCCGGAGATACATGCCGCCCGTCTCCGCGCAGAGCTTGGAGAGGCTGAAGGGGCCGAATCCGGAATCGATGGCCTCGTCGTCGCCGGCGGTGGATCGGATGCGCACGACCTCCGGCAGCAGCGTTTCCGGGCCCTGCTCGACCACGGCCCACTGTTCGTCCCCCTGGTCGTACTTGGGGTCGAACTCGACGTACTTCATCCGCACCTCGCGCATCCCGAAGGGGGCGGGAACCCCCACCACGTACACCGGCATGCCGAGCTTGCGGCAGTACTGCGCCGTCTGGTCGGCGAGCTGCTGGTCGTTGCCCACCTCGTCGGTGAAGACGACGAGCATGACGTTGCGCCGCGGGGCGCTGGTGCGGAACACCCGGCCGGCCTCGGCCGCCATCCGGATGGCGGTGAAGGTCATCTCGATGCCCGATTCGTCGACGGGCACCGCGTCGATCGCCCGGATCACCTCGTCGACGTCGTCGGTGGGCTTGCGGGTGACGCGCGACACGGTCTTGCCGTAGGCGAAGACGAGATTCTCGAGGTCCGGGCGGTGCCGCGTGGTGCGGTCGGCGCCGAGCTCCTGGAACACGCGTTCCAGCCGCGAGGAGATCTCCTTGCGCTGGGCCGAGAGGCTCACCGACTGGTCGAACACCCAGACCACGACCGTCGGACGCTGCCGCAGCGAGGCGTCGATCTCGGAGGTCAGTCGATCGACCGCCCCGGCCGCGCCCGACGCGGTGGCCCCCACCGATCCGCGCACCACGATCCGCTCGTCGATCTCGGTGGCCGTCGGCACCTCCTCGATGGGATCCACCTGGATGTCGCCCACGAGGTCGGCCTGCGACTCGATCGGCGTCACGGCCACCACGTCGAGGGTGGGGGCGAGCGCCTGGGCCACGTCGGCCGAGGTGTCGTCGCCGGCGGCGCCGGTCTCCTCGGCGGTGTCGGCCACCACCATCTCCTGGGGATCGAGATCGACCTCCTCGGGCTCCGGTACCGTCTCGATCACCGTCACGGGCACGCGCGCCGGCTCCGGGAGGGACACCCCGGCCAGCGCCAGCCAGAGGAGGATCACGACGTGGAGCACGAGGCTCGCGGCGAGCGCCGGGACGTCGCGGGCGAACTCGAGTCGGCCAGCGGGCGCGGCCTCGTCCACCATCTCGGCATGGCCGGTCCGGTCGAGCGCAGCGTCGCCTGCCATGGATTCCTCCGTTGGGCCCCCCGCCGCCGCTGCCCGGCGACGGCTGGGATCGCACCGTGGGCGTCGATTCTATCCTACCGGTCGCCCGCCGGCGTCGGCGCCGGCGGTTCCCGGCCGGACACCCTCGAATCAGGGCCCCCGGAAGGGCCATCCGCGGCCTCGGTCGTGCCGGCGTGCCGGCCCGGCTCCGGGGCGGTCAGGGAAGCCGCAGTTCCATGCCCGCCACCAGGAGCTGCGGGCTGCGGAGCTGGTCGCGGTTGGCCTCCCAGAGCCGATCGGCCCAGGCCTTGTCGCCGTAGAAGCGCTGGGCGAGGGTCTCCAGCGTCTCCCCCGGCCCGACCAGGACGCGCGAGGGGCGACGCGCCGGCTCGACCAGCGCCGACGTCCCCGAGCGCGACGCGGGCGGTGTCCAGGAGGGGGGCAGGCGGAGGACGAGGCCGATCGGCAGGAGCGCGGGGTCGGTGAGGCGGTCGCGATTGGCGTTCCAGATGGCCTCGGCGGCGCCGGGATGGCCGTAGAGCCTCGAGGCGATCCCGGTCAGGTCGTCGCCGTCGCGCACGGCGTAGGTCAGCGCCGCGGCCGCCGCGGGAACCTGCGCCGAGACGGTGCGGATCGCCCCCGGCGCGGAGCCCGGCTCCCCCACCACCAGCGGCGCCGCGGCGTCGACGTCGAGGAGCGGCGGCGGCGGCACGTCGAGCGTGGAACGGTACTGCGCCGGAAACGCGGGGGGGGCGAGGGTCACGTCGGCGGGGCGGCCGGGGAGCGGCCGGGCGTCGATCACCGCCGGGGCCACCGGCTCGGACGACGGCGCGGGGGGAGGGGCGAGCGCCGGGGGCTCGATCGCCGCCCCCGCCGGCACCGCACGCACATCGGGAATGGCGTAGCCGGCGGCGACGGGCGACGGGGCGAGGAAGCCGCCGGCCGGCTCGGCGCCGGTCCACGCGGCCATCCCGCCCGGGGCGACCGCGGCCGGGGCGTCGAGCATCACCTGCGCGACCCGGGTGAGGAACGGCGCCGCCATCGCCATGCCCACCGCCACCAGCGCCAGTCCAGCCAGGAAACGGACCGTTCGCATCATCGCCGTCGCCTCCGGGGCCATCGCATCCGGAGGAACTCTAGCCCGCGCCGCGGCCGGCCGCGGTCGTCACGCGCGGGGGGGCGAATTGAACGCGGCGCCGCCGGGCGCTGCGACCCGCAGGGCCGGCAAGGTTTGCCACCCGGCCGCCGCGGGCGTCCCGCGGCACCGGGTGATCAGCCGCCCGCGCGGGCGGCGCGGGTGGTGGCCACCGTCGTCGCCTCCTCGGCGAACCACTTCTGCAGCCACAGCACGATCGGCGAGGCGATGTAGATCGTGCTGTAGCTTCCGGTGATCACCCCCACGAGCATCGTGAAGGCGAAGGCATGGATGCCCGGGCCGCCCACGAGGTAGAGCACGAGGGTGGCCAGGAACGCCGTGCCGGAGGTGAGGATCGTGCGGCTGAGGGTCTGGTTGACGGCCTTGTCCACCATGTCGGCCGTGACGAACCGGGCCTTGCCGCGCAGCTCGCGGAGGCGGTCGAAGATCACGATCGTGTCGTTGATGGAGAAGCCGATGATCGTCAGCAGGGCGGCGACGACGTCGAGGCTGATCTTGAAATCGTCCACCAGCGCCCAGCCGAGGTACGGCGCCACGTAGTGCGACAGCGCCAGGCACCCCACCGCCACGAGGACGTCGTGGGCGAGGGCCACGACCGCCGCCAGTCCGAAGGCGACGTTCTGGAAGCGGAGCCAGACGTAGAGCACGATCGCCGCGAGGCTCACCAGGAGCGCCCAGACCGCGGTCACCTGCGTGTTGCCCGCCACCTTCCCGCCGATGGAGTTGGCGGCGAGGTACACCGGCGTCTCCGCGAGCGACGCCCTGAGCCCCTCGAGCACCTTGGTCGTCGTGGGGGCGTCGGTCTCGGCGGTGAGGACCCACTTCTCGTACGGCTTGGATCGCGCCTTCGCGCCGGGCGACTCGACCGCGAACGACACCGGCCCCGCGCCCGCCGCCGCGAAGCCGGCCTCGAGCGATTCGCGCAGGGTCGCCTGGGTGATCTTCGAGGGGAAGGAGAGGGTGGCGGTGGTGCGCGGCGTCGCCGCCTCGCCCTCCGCCGCGGGGGCGGCGGCCACGTCGGCGAACGACATGTCGTACGTCAGCAGCCGGCCCGGGAACACCTGCTGGAGCTTGGCCTGGACCTCGGCCGTGTCGCGCACCGAGGTGTCGATCTTGAACCGCCCACGCGACTCCCCTTCGACGGACACCGCGCTGACCGCCACGTTGGGCAGGTCGCGGAGGCCGGAACGCACGTCGGCGATGTCGGGGGCCTGACCGTCGCGGAAGGCGACCTGCACGCTCGTGCCGCCGGTGAAGTCGATGTCGAACAGCCCCTCCTTCCGCGCCGCGGCCGCGGCGAGGCCCGCCAGGATGAACAACGTCGAGCCCAGGATCGCCGGCTGGACCCAACGCACGAACTTGAAGTCGGGCGTCCCGAACAGCTTCGCCATGTTGAGGCGACGGATCCAGCCCTTCCGCTCCGCGAGGTCGAACATCACCCGCGAGCAGAAGACCGCCGTGAAGAGATTGAGGATCAGGCCGAGGATCAGCGTGACGGCGAAGCCCTTCAGCTGGTCGGTGCCGATGAAGAACAGCACCAGGCCGGTGATGACGGTGGTGAGGTTGGAGTCGAGGATCGTGGAGAAGGCCCGGGAGAAGCCGTTGCGGATCGCCATCCGCAGGGCGGCCCCGCGCTCCGTCTCCTCGCGCATGCGCTCGTAGATGAGCACGTTGGCGTCCACGGCCATGCCCACCGAGAGCACGAGGCCCGCGAGGCCGGCCAGAGTGAAGGCCGCCTTGACCGAGATCATCAGCGCCAGCACCAGCACGATGTTGAGCAGCACCGCGAGGTCGGCGACGAGGCCCGAGAAGCGGTAGTAGGCGAGCATGAACGAGAGCACCACGATCGTGGCCAGCGCCATGGCGCGGGCGCCGGAGCGGATCGTGTCGGCCCCGAGCTGCGGGCTGATGCGCTGCTGGCTGATCGGCTCGGGGTAGAGCGCCGCGGGCAGGCTGCCGGCGTTGAGCACGGTGACGATCGAGTCGACGTAAGCCTGGCGGAAATTGCCGGTGATCTGGCCGCGCGAGGTGATGGCGCTGCGCAGCGAGGGGGCCGAGATGAGGACGTCGTCGAGGACGATCCCCAGCCGGCTGGAGAGGCCGTTGGCAGGGTCGGGGAGGTTGTCGCCGGTGAGGACGCCGAAGAGGCTCGCGCCGGTGCTGTTGAAGGAGAACTCCACGCAGGGCAGGAGCGTCTGCGGATCGTAGGTGGCCGAGGCGCGGGAGAGGTATCCCCCCGTCACGTCGAAGCGATCGAGAACCACGAGCGCCTCCTGCTGGCCGTCGGCGCCCGGCCGCGTCACGAGGCCGCGGCGCTCCTCGTCGGAGATCGAGGCGTCGATCGCGAGCCAGCGGCCGCGCGGCGCGCCGCCGTCGACCACCGTCTGCATCGGCGACCGCTCCGCCATCTCGATGATCCGGCCATGGCGCGGGTCGGCCCGGTTGGCGGTGATGCGGAACTCGAGGAGGCCCGATTTCGAGATCGTCTCCTTGATCTGCTCCACCTCCGACTGCTCGACCTCCGGCACGATGACCTCGATCTGGTCGAGGCCGAAACGGCGGACGGTGACTTCCTTCTGGCCGCCCGGATTGACGCGCCGCGACACCGCGGCGACGAGCTTGTCCATGTTGACCGCCGACGCCGGCACGCGGACGTCGAAGGCCAGGTCGGCGGCGTCGGTGCCGGCCGAGCGCGAGGGGGCCACGGAGACGTCGCCGAAATCGGCCTTCTTCACCATCTCCGCGAACGCCGTGCGGGCGGCCGGCTCGGCGCTGGCGAGGCGGACGGCGATCCGATCGTCGGCGATCCGGGTCACCGTGCCGGTGCCCCCCTCGGCCGACCCGAGGAGCCGCTCGAAGGTGCCGATCACCTCGTCGACCCGGTTGCCCGACTGCCGCGACGAGTCGATCTCGTAGACGAGGACCACGCCCCCCTTGAGGTCGATGCCCAGCCGCGGCGGCCACCCCAGGGCGACGACCACGGCCCCCGCCACCAGCGCCGTGAGCACCGTGGCGATCCGCCCCCACATGTCGCCGACGCGCAGGGCCCGCGCCAGCAGCCAGGCCAGGAACGTCGGGCCGGCGATCGACGCCAGCGCGACCCCCCAGGCTCCATACCCGGTGCGCCACCAGGGGAGCGACACGGCCGCGGCGGCGGCCTCCGTAGCGGCCGCGGCGGCCTGGGCCAGGGGGAGGAGGAGGAACTCGTTCATGGGTCTCGGACTCGCTTTCCGAAGCGCTGCGGGGAGTGCGGGACGATCAGCCCGCGCCGGGGGAGGGGTCGCCGGCGCCTTCGAGCACCGACGCGATCGAGGAGATCGCCACCTGGATCTTGACGTTGGCCGTCTCGTCGATGCGGAGCGTCACACGGCCGGCGTCGCGGTCGACGTTGGCCACCGTGCCGTAGATCCCCGCCGTGGTGAGGACGCGGTCGTTCTTCTTGAGCCCCCGAGAGCACCTCCTGCTGCTTCCGCATCCGCTCGCGCTCGGGCTTGATGAGCAGCATCCAGGCCGCCGCCCCGATGAGCACCAGCGGCAGCATTTGCATCAAGACCTGCGCGGGGCTGGCCGGCTCCCCCTGGGCCTGGGCCAGGAGGATCGCGGCGACGGGGGGGAGCGGGAGGGGGGGCATGATGGGGTGGAGGACGGCCGCCGCGGGGAAATCGGGGGAAAACCGCCAATGTATCGGTGGCGGCGCGGCACCGACAAGACCGACGCCTGACGGGGGCCGCGGAGGCCGTGCGACCGCCGCTCGGGGGGGCCGACGTCCCCGCTGCGGAGCCAGGAGCACCCTCAGCGGGCTTCGGCCCACGCCGCCTCGATCGCACGGGCCTCGGCCGCGAAGCGCCCGGCCACGATCGCCTCCCGCAGGCGGGCGAGGAGCCGCTGGTAGAAGGTGAGGTTGTGGATCGAGGCCAGCACCGGCCCGAGCATCTCGCCGGCCAGGAAGAGGTGGCGCAGATAGTCGCGCCCGTGGCGGCAGGCCGGGCAGGGGCAGTCCTCCTCCAGGGGACGGCGGTCGAGGGCGTGGCACGCGTTGCGCAGCCGCACCGGCCCCCGGAAGGTGAAGACCAGCGAATTGCGGCCGCAGCGCGTGGGGAGCACGCAGTCGAACATGTCGACGCCGGCGCCGATGGCGCCGACGAGGTCCACCGGCCGCCCCACGCCCATCAGGTAGCGCGGCCGGTCGGCCGGGAGGTGCGGCACCGTCGCCCGCAGCGTCGCGAGCATCGCCTCCGGCCCCTCGCCGACCGACAACCCGCCGACGGCGTAGCCGGGGAAGCCCATCGCGCCGAGCCGCCGGGCGCTCTCCTCGCGGAGGTCCGCGTCGAGCCCCCCCTGCACGATGCCGAAGAGGGCCTGATCGGCGCGGCGGTGCGCGGCGCGGCAGCGCTCCGCCCAGCGCAGCGAGCGCCGCATCGCCTCCTCGACCGCCGCGCGCGGGGCCGGCAGCGCGATCACGTGGTCGAGCTGCATCGCCACGTCGGCGCCGATCCGCTCCTGGATCGCGATCGAAGCCTCGGGGGTGAGTTCCACCGGCGCGCCGTCGATGTGCGAGCGGAAGGTGGCCCCCGCCTCCGTGACCTTCACCTGCCGCGCCAGACTGAACACCTGGAAGCCGCCGCTGTCGGTGAGCGTCGGCCCGTTCCAGCCCATGAAGGCCGCCACGCCCCCGGCCGCCGCGACGACGGCCTCGCCCGGACGCAGATGGAGGTGGTAGGCGTTGGCGAGCACCATGCCGGCGCCGGTGCCGGCGACACGGCCGATGTCCACCCCCTTCACCGTCGCCGCCGTCGCCACCGGCATGAACAGCGGCGTGGGCACCCGGCCGTGCGGCGTGACGAGCGTGCCGGCGCGGGCGCCGTCGGAAGCCGCCTCCGGGATCCACGATACCGGGGGCGCGGCGGCGGGGGGCGGGTCGGCGTTCACGGTGTCGCTCCCCGTCGGGGGCCCGGGGGGCGCGTCAGCCGGGGCGGACGGGGCGCTTGCCGATGCAGTGGTAGGTGAATCCGCGCGACTGCATCTCCGCCGGCGTGTAGAGGTTGCGGCCGTCGAAGATCACCCGGGCCGCGAGCCGAGTGGCCATCTCGTCGAAGTCGGGGCGGCGGTAGTCGCCCCACTCGGTGACGATCACCAGGCAGTCGGCGCCGTCCAGGGCCCGCATCGGGTCCTCGACGTAGGTCAGCCGGTCGCCGTACAGGGCCCGGACGTTGGCCATCGCCTCGGGGTCGTGCACCACCACCGTGGCACCGCCGCCGAGGAGGTGGTCGATCAGATCGAGCGCCGGGGCGTCGCGGATGTCGTCGGTGCGCGGCTTGAAGGCCAGCCCCCAGACGGCGATGCGGCGGCCGCGCAGATCGCCGCCGAAATGCGCCGACACCTTCTCCCCCAGAACCCGCTTCTGGGCGACGTTGGTCTCGTGCACGCTCGAGAGGACGCGCGGCTCGACGCCGGCCGACCGGGCCACGGCGGCCAGTGCCTGCACGTCCTTGGGGAAGCAGCTGCCGCCGTAGCCCGCCCCCGGAAAGAGGAACGCGAATCCGATCCGCTTGTCGTGGCCGATGCCGCGGCGGACGTCGTCGATGTCGGCGTCGATGCGCTCGCAGAGGTTGGCCACCTCGTTGATGAAGCTGATCTTCGTGGACAACAGCGCGTTGGCGACGTACTTCGTCATCTCCGCGCTCTCGGGCGACATCGCCAGGAAGGGGTGCTCGGTCCGCAGGTAGGGGGCGTAGAGCGATCGCAGCAACTCGGCGTCGGCGGGCCGGCGCACGCCCACGACCACCCGGTCGGGGCGCTGGAAATCCTCGATCGCCGCCCCCTCCTTGAGGAATTCGGGATTGCTCGCCACCCGGCACTCCCGTCCGGTGGCCTCGCGGAGCCGGCGCTCGATGCCGGCGCAGGTGCCCACCGGCACGGTGCTCTTGGTGACGACGATGGCGTCGGGGCGGAGGTGCGGGGCGATCGTGGCGACCACCTTCCAGAGCGCCGAGAGGTCGGCGGAGCCGTCCGCGGCGGGGGGGGTGCCGACGGCGAGGAAGACGATCTCCGCGGGCCCGATGGCGGCGGCGGTGTCGGTCGTGAAGCGCAGCCGCCCGGCGCGGTGGTTGCG
>CAISKG010000610.1 GCA_903885855.1 uncultured Planctomycetaceae bacterium | reverse complement strand
GCCCCGCGCCGGCGCGTGCTCGCCGACGCGGGCGTGCTCGCCGCGGCCCGGCTCCTCGCGCCGGCGCTGTTCGCCGGCTGCGCGGCGCCGGAGGCGGCGCGGATGGCCGACGTGCCGATCGGGCTCCTCCATTCCCAGACCGGCCCGCTCGCGCCGGGCTCGACGTCGCTGCGCGACATGGAGCTGCATGCGATCGAGCGATTCAACGAGGCCGGCGGCGTCCTCGGGAGGCGCGTCGTGGCCCACGCTCCCGACACGCGCTCGCGGACCGCGCTGTTCCCGCGCCGCGCCGAGGCGCTCCTCGACGAGGGCGCGGTGGCCCTCTTCGGCTGCTGGACGAGCGCCAGCCGCAAGGCGGTCGTGCCGCTGGTGGAGGAGCGCGACGCGCTGCTCTTCTACCCGCTGCAGTACGAGGGCAACGAAACCTCGCCCAACGTCGTCTACGGGGGCCAGGTGCCGAACCAGCAGCTCCTCCCGGCGATCGACTGGCTCGCCTCCGAGGCGGGGGGCGGGCGGCGGCGCATGTTCCTCGTCGGCTCCGACGACGTCTCGTCGCGGACCACGCACCGCGTCGCCAAGACCTGGCTGGCCGAGCGGCGGATCGAGGTCGTGGGGGAGGACTACTTCGACATCGGGCAGAAGGATTTCGACGCCGTCGTGGCGCGCGTCGACGCCTCCGGGGCAGACTGCATCCTCGACACCGTCAACGGGGCCGGCAACGTGGCCCTCTTCGAGGCGCTGGCCGCCGCCGGCGTCGACTCCGCCCGGGTGCCCATGCTCTGGACCAACGGCTCCGAGGACGAGCTGCGTGCGGTGGGCCGCGGCCACGCCGACGGCCACTACATCCTCTCGAGCTACTTCCAGACCGTCGACACCCCCGCCAACCAGGAGTGGATGCGCGGGTTCCGCGACTCGTTCGGCCGCGACCGCATCTTCGGCGACACGATGGAGGCGGGCTGGTGCCTGCTGCACCTCTGGAAAGCGGCGGTGGAGAAGGCGGGTTCGTTCGCCACCGCCGCCGTCCGGCAGGCCTTCGCCGAAGGCCTTTCCTTCGACGGCCCGGGCGGGCCGGTGCGCCTCGATCCGGCCACGCAGCACTGCTCGCGGCATTTCCGCCTCGGACGGATCCGCCCCGACGGCCAGTGCGACATCGTCCGCGCCTCCGAGGGGCCGATCGACCCCGACCCCTACCCCCAGGCGGTGTTCCCCGGGTGGAAGTGCGACTGGACGAAGGGGGGCCTCGAGCGCGGCCCGGAGGTGCCCATCGATGGCTGACTTCGAGATCGAGTCGTCGGAAGGCTGCCGGTGGATGAAGGTGACGATCGACGACGACGACGTCCGCACCGAGCGCGGGGCGCTCTATCGGATGGACGGCAACGTCGAGATGGACGTCCCCCTGCCGTCGCTGCGCTCGATGTGGGTGTCGCTGTTTTCCGACGAGTCGGTGCTCCGGCCGCGCTACGTCGGCAGCGGCCAGCTGTATCTCGACTCCACCTTCGGCGGCTACCACATCTTCGACGTCAAGGCGGGAGAGCAGTGGATCCTCGAGCGCCGCTGCTTCTGGGCCTCCGACGGCGAGGTGAGGCTCGGCATCCACCGCGAGCCGATGTGGACGTCGTGGTGGGCCGGCGAGGGGCTGCTCTGGTACAAGACGACGCTGCGCGGCGAGGGGCAGGCGGTGCTCTCGGTGGACGGGCCGGTCGAGGAGGTGGAGCTGCGCGGCCAGCGCGTCCTCATCGACGGTCACTTCGTCGTGGCCCGCACCTCCGGCGTACGGATGCGCCTCAGGCGCCCGGCGCGGTCGTACCTCTCCCACTGGCTCTCCGGCCAGAAGCTCTCCTGCTCCTACGAGGGGACGGGGCGGCTGTTCGTGTGCGCGGTCCCCTACTGGCGGCAGCGGATGCAGCAGCGGCGCGAGGCGGGGGAGGCCGTCGTCGAGTGACCGCCGCATCGAGCCCCGCCCGCCGTCGCGTCGCCGTGGGGCTGTTCGTGCTGGCGGCCCTCGCAAGCCTCCGCCTGTCGCCGGCCGTCGCCTGTCCGTTCTGCGGCACCGTCGGCGAGTCGATCGCCCGGAAGCGCGCGGGGGCGGCGGCGGTGTGCATCGCCGAGGCGGTCGGGCCGGCCGCACGCGACGCCAGCGGTCTCCTCGCGGTGCCCTTCCGCGTGCTGCACACGCTGCAGGGCACGCTTCCCGACGGCATCCCGGCCACGCTCGAAGCGCGCGTGGCGGCGCCGGTCGCCGGCACGGCGGTGCTGTTCGTGAGCCGCGACGATCCGCCCCGCTATTCGGCCCTCGCCGCCGAGGAGACGGTGCTGGGGTACGTGATGCGGGTGCCCGACGCCGACGTGCCGGCCGCCGAGCGCCTCACCTGGTTCGCCGCGCGGCTCGAGCACCCCGATGCCGTGATCGCCGAGGACGCCTTCGCGGAGTTCGCCGTGGCCCCGTTCACCGACGTCCGCGCCGCGGCGGCGGCGCTCGCCGATCGGCCGCTGGCGGAGTGGCTCTCCGACCCCGGCATCGACCAGCGGCGGCGCGGGTTCTACGGCCTGGCGCTGGGGATCGTGGCGGCCGCCGGGCTGCCGGCCGACACCCCCGCCACCTCCCGGCCGCTGCGCGAGGCGCTGGCCACCGTGGCCGGCGACTTCCGCGCCGGGGCCGACGGGCTGATGGGGGGGATCCTCGTGGCCGACGGTCCCGAGGGGCTCGAATGGCTCCTCGGGCGCGCCGGCCCCGATCGGCCGGTCGACCAGCGACAGCTGCTGTCGGCGCTGCGCTTCGCCTGGGAATACCTCGGCGACTCGATTCCCCCCGAGGCGGTCGTGGCGGCCACCGCGCGGCTCGCCGGCAGCGTCGCCGTGGCGGCCGACGCGATCGTCGATCTGGCCCGCTACGGGGCGTGGGGGGAGGTGGACGCGGTGGCGGCCTGGTGGGACCGGGCCGCCGACGATCCGCTCCTCCGCCGCGCCGTGGCGGGCTACCTCCTGGCCTGCCCCGAGCCCGCGGCGGCGATGCACCTGGCGCGCCTGGAACGTGAAGATCCCGCCGGTGTCGCCAAGGCGCGGGCGGCGGCGGCGCTGCCGCTGGGCCAGTGAGTCCACCGGACCGCGCGGCGCCGACTAGCAGGCTGTGGACAAAGTGATCCGCCGCCGGATGCGGCGGCAGGCACCCGTGAAAAACCTCGGCTTTTTCAGGGTGCCCACAAGTGGAAAAAGGTCATGGATGACTTTTTCCACGGACAGCTAGCGCAACTGCGTCGACGCGGCGTCGGCCGGGCTCGTGATCGCGCGCCCCGAGGGCGTGGTGCCGGTCGACCAGCCGCCGAGGACGTCGTTCCAGGGGCGCTGGGGCCGCGACGGCACCGGCTCGAGGTGGGCGACCGGGACGACGCCCGTCGGAGAGGCGGCGCGGGCCTGCGGCGCCGGGGTGGCCGGATCGCGCGGCGCGGGGGCGGGCAGCGGCGCCGGCCGGTCGGTCCCCTTCGTGCCCTCGCTCGACCCACCCTTGCGGCCGCCGTCGGCGTCCTCGTCCGCGGGGGCGGCCGGGTCGTGCCGCTCCTGGAGCGGGATCACCTCGGCACCGGCGCCGATCCCGTCGAAGTCCTGCGTGATCGGGCCGCGGCTGAAGATTCCCGGACGCGAGTGGCCGTAGTCGAGGAACAGGCTGGCGTCACGCTGGCGGGCGCGGCGGAAGGCGTCGAAGTAGGCCTTGCCGGGCCACGGCCCCTCGGCCAGGAACACGCCGTTGTATTCGAGGAGGCTCCCCTTCCGGAAATGGAGCTGCGAGATGGAGCGGTTGTAGTCGACGATCGAGCGGAAATACGCGCTCTCCGCCTCCGCCCGGCGCCGCTGGGCCTCGAGGAGCTGGTCGAGGGTCACGGTGCCCGCGTCGTAGGCCGCCTGCACCGCCTCCACCTGCCGCTCGGCCGCGACGCGGCGGTTGAAGTTGGTCTGCGAGAGGGCGAAGTTCGTGTCGATGTTGCGCACCGCCTCCACGAGGGCGTGCGAGACCTCCATCTCCTCGTCCTGGAGCCGGGCCCGTTCCCGGGCCAGCTGGAGCTGGAAGTTGCGCACCGTGGAGAGCTCGCGGCGGAAGCCGATCGGCATCAGGAACTGGGCCCCCGCCTGCCATTCCTGGAATTGCCCGCTGAACAGCGACGAATAGGCGTCGGTGCCGGCCAGGGGGTCGGTGCCGTTGGCGTCGTAGGGGGTGTAGTTCTGGTTGATGAGCTCCTGGCCCATGCCCAGGAAGCGCCAGCGCCCCACCGCGTCGAGGCGCGGGAGGAGGAGATTCTTCGAAGCCAGCAGTTCGAGCTCACGCTGCTTGATGACCCACTTCTGGCGGCGGAGTTCGGCCGACCGCGACAGCGCCTCGACGAGCGACTGCTGCCATTCGAACGTCACCCGCGCCGTGGTCGGCTCGTCGGAGGGGCGGATGAGCCGGCCGTCGGAGGCCGAGAGCCCCATCATGTAGCGGAGGCGGTTTTCGGCACGGTAGACGTCGGTGAGGGCGTTCTCCACCTCGCTGCGGAAGGTGAAGTACTGCTCGCGCGCCTGAGCTTCCTTGTCGGCCTCGCCGCCGCGCGACTGCTCCACGTACAGGGCGTGGACCTTGCGCCAGGCTTCGAGGGCGCTGTCGCGGCCGGCCTTGCGCGCCTCGAGGTTGCGGTAGGCGAAGTAGAGCTCCCAGTACGACTGCTCGGTGTCGCTCACCATGTTGCGGACGCCGATCTCGAAGTCGGCCAGCGAGACGTCGGCGAGCACGCGGGCGATGAGGACGCCGCGGAAGTTGGGGCGGCCGTTGATGTTGTTGAAGGGATCGGGGCCGGCGATGCGGTTGTAGGTCAGCCCCGCCCCCTGGAGCAGCGGCTGATTGAAGGTGAAGTCGTAGTTCGTCGTGAAGGTCGACGGGACGCCGTCCTGCCGGATCGGCGAGTTGTTGTTGTCGTAGAGCGTCTGGTTCTGGACGCCGAACGTGCCGCCGGTGGCCGACACCTTCGAGATGCCGGTCGTCCAGGTGCCGACGTCGCCGAGGATCTGCTGCTGGAAGATGGCGGTGCCGATGCCCCCCACGTTCTGCGGGCGGTTCTGCCGCTCCCAGGTGAGCGAGCTCGAGAGCTGCGCGTCGAAGCTCGCCAGGGCGCTCTCGACGCCGCGGAAGGGATCGGTTTCCGTGATCGCCGGGTCGTAGACGGTGGGGTAGACGGCGGGATTGGTCAGCAGCGACACCGCGGGCTCGCCCGCCTGCGGCCGCGGACCGCCGAAGCTCTGGAAACGGCCGCCGAGGCTGCGGAGCACCTTGCCGTTCTCCAGCGCCGTGCGGATCGCCTCCTCGAGCGACAGCTCCCACACCTGGTCGAAGTTGGCGTTGGAGAGCGTGAGCGGCTCGTGGGTGCCGGCGGCCTCGTCGAGCGGCTGGTGGACCGTGTCGGGGTATTCGATCTTCTGGATCGCCCCGACGTAGTGGGAGAGGTCGCCGTCCTCGAAGAAGTAGAACGGCTGCCGCGGCGCGCATCCCCCGGCGACGAGGGCCACGCTCGTGAGGACCGCCCAGATGCTTCGCGTCGTGGTGTCTGGCACGGGGGGGGAATCCGGCGGACCGTGTCGATCGCCCTGCCGACGACGTCGGACCCAGGGGTGCCGCCGCCGCGCCCGAGGGGCTGCCGCGCGAAACCGCGCGTCGAGCCCGACGCAGTGCCCCCCGACGCTGCGTCCACCTCGCGTGCACCCGGGCGCAGCGACGGCAGCGGTGTTATCGTCGTCGCGACCGGCAAACTTCGACGATTCGTCAAATCCGACCATGTCCGTCGGGCGGCGGGGAAAGCCGGGCAATCCCGGGAAATCCCGGCCGGATTCCGGGGGTCATGGATCGGCGGGGCGGCGGCGGGCGGCGTCCGGCCAACGGCTGCTCGTCACGACGCGGAACACGTCGCCCGCGCCGTCGCCGACGACGAACCGGCCCGCGCAGCCTGCCTCGTTTTCCAGGAGCGTCCGGCCGCGCACCGGCCCGAGGACGTTGGCCGCCGTCGCCAGGGCGTCGGCCGCCGTGGCGTCGGGGGCGATGACGGTCACGGCGGCCGGACCGGCGATCCCCAGGCCGGTGCGCGGGTCGACGACGTGGCTGTAGCGGCGGCCGTCGATCACCACCGCCTGGCGCGCGTCGCCGGAAGTGGTGATCGCGGCGTGGGCCAAGAGCACCGCGCCGCCGGCGGCCTCCGGCGCGCCGGGGATGGGATCGACCCGCACGCGCCATCCCTCGGCGCCGGGCGGGGGCCCGGAGGCACCGACGTCGCCGGAGGCGTCCACCAGCGCCGCGGCCACACCCCGCTCGGCGAGGAGCGCCAGGACGCGGTCGATGGCGTAGCCCATGCCGATGCCGCCGAGGTCGAGGCGCATGCCGGGCCGGAGCAGCTCCACCGAGCGCGTCGCGGGCACCAGCCGCAGGGTGCCCGGGCCGGTCGCCGCGAGCGCCTCGGCCAGCCGTGCCGGCTGCGGCAGCCGGCCGGTGCGCCGGGCCTGGCGCCACAGCGTCGTCAGCGGGCCGACCGTGGGATCGAAGGCGCCCGCGCTCGAGTCCCGGATCGCCACGGCCCGCTCGAGCACCCGCCACAGGTCCTCCCCCACGGCCACCGGCCGCGCCGTCGGGGCGGCCGCGGAGAGCCGCCCGAGCTCGCTGTCGGGGCGGTAGTCGGAGAGGATCGCGTCGAGCCGCTCGACCTCGTCGAGGGCGGCGTCCACCGCCGCCGCACCGGCCGCCTCCGTGGCGTCGTGGAGCGTGACCGTCCACGTCACCCCCATCGCTCGGCGGCTGCCGGAGACGCGTGGGCCCACGGGCGTGAGGTAGACTTCGTGCATATGGATTCCCCCGCTCCGCCGGTCGCGATCCGCTTCGACTGCACCCCGCTGCGGGCTGCGGCGGGGGTCCGCGTGCCGGCGGAGGCCTCGCCCCGCTTCCGGGCGCTGGTGGCCCGGATGGAGGCCGCCTCCCGGCGCCACGGGATCCGCAACACCTATTATCTCTCCGCGGCCACCTGCCGCTTCCACCTCACCAATCTGCCCGATATCGGCTGGGTGGAATTCGCCGTCGAAGGGACGGTGATCACCGACGACCGCGACACCCGCACCGTGGGGAGCGATCTGGAGGTCGTCCTCGTGCGGGAAACCTGCGACTGGCTGACGCAGCCCGCGGTCGAGTGGCTGACGGTCTCGGCCCGGCGGGCGGTGGAGGCCGAATTCGACCGCTACATCGCTGCGGGCGACCTGGAACGCTCGCTCGAGCGCTTGCGGCGCGAGCAGGCCGATTCCGATGCGGCCGGCGGCTTCCTCGGGATGAACCTCTGACCGCCCCCCTCACCAGCGCTGGTGCACCAGCGGCCGGATCAGGTCGTCGTAGATCGCCTGCACCGCCCCCTGCGAGCGCCGGGCCAGCGGCACCAGGGCGGCCGCGGCGGCATTGTCGAGCACCTGCTCCGGCGACCGGCCGCCGGGGATGACCGTGGTGACGGCGTCGAAGGAGAGGATCCAGGCCAGCGCGAACTGCGTCAGGCTCGTCCCGGCGGGCAGCACGCCGCGCAGGCGCTCGACCGCGGCCAGGCCGGTGTCGTAGTCGACGCCCGAGAAGGTCTCCCCCCGGTCGAACATCGCCCCCTGGCGGTTGAAGAGCCGGTGGTCCCCCTCGGGGAAGGCGCTGTCGCGGGTGAACTTGCCGCACAGGAGCCCGCTGGCCAGCGGCACGCGCGCGATCACCGCCACCTGCCGGCGCAGCGCCTGCTCGAAGAACAGCTCCGCGGGGCGCATCCGGAAGGCGTTGAAGATGATCTGCACCGACTGCACGCCGGGATACTCGATGGCCTTGAGCGCCTCCTCCACCTTCTCCACGCTCACCCCGTAGAAGCGGATCTTCCCGGCGCGGACGAGGCCGTCGAGGGCCTCGAAGACCTCGGGGCGGTAGTAGACCTCGGTGGGGGGGCAGTGCAGCTGGAGGAGGTCGAGGCAGTCGACCCCGAGGTTCACCAGGCTGCGGTCGACGAACGCGCCGAGGTTGGCGGCGTCGTAGCCGGAGGCGACGTGGGGCGCGAGGCGGCGGCCGGCCTTCGTGGCGACGCGGAAGGGCTCGCTGCGCTCGCGCCGCAGGCGGGCGATGAGCCGCTCGGAGAGGCCGTCGCCGTAGACGTCGGCGGTGTCGAAGAAATCGATGCCGGCGTCGAGGGCGGCATGGAGGGCGGCCATCGACGCGCGTTCGTCGGCGCCGCCCCACTGGCCGCCGCCGATGGCCCAGGCGCCGAAGCCGATTTCCGAGACGTTCCAGCCGGTGCGGCCGAAGGGGCGATGTTGCATGATGGCGGCAGTGTGGATCCTGCGAGGCGGGCTGGCAAGCCGCCGCCCCCCGCCGGCCCCGCCGCGGCCCGCTCGGCCGGCGGCCGGGAAGTAGAATCGTCCGCAGGGAGGAGCCAGCGGTGGCGGCACGAAGCGGAACCAGCGCCGGGGTCGTGCTCGCCTGCGCGGTCGCATCCGTGCTGGCGCCCGCCGCGCGGGCGGCCGGGGAGCCGGCGGGCGCGGCGAGCCCCGACGGCGAGGCGCTGTTCGCCGCGACGGTGGAGCCCCTCCTGGCGGCCCGCTGCCTGGGCTGCCACGGCCCGGACGAAGCCGAAGGGGGCCTGCGCCTCGATCTCCGCGCCGGGTGGGCCGAGGGGGGCGACTCCGGGCCGGCGATCCTCCCCGGCGAGCCGGAGCGCAGCCTGCTTGTCCGCGCGATCCGCTGGGAGACCCCGGCGCCGCAGATGCCCCCCGACGGCAGGCTCTCCGACGAGGAGATCGCCCGCGTGGAGGCGTGGGTGCGGCAGGGCGCCCCCGACCCGCGCGGCGGCGGCCTCCCGCCGCGCGGCCGCAACCTCCCCGGCGGCACGGCCGGCATGACGCCCGAGGAGGGGAGGATGCTCTGGAGCCTGCGGCCGCTCTCCCTGCCGGCGGCACCGCAGGTCGCCGACCCGGCCTGGAACGAGGGCCCGATCGATCCCTTCGTCCGCGCCCGCCTCGACGCCGCCGGGGTCGTGCCGCAGCCGGAGGCGGCCGCGTCGATCCTCGTGCGCCGGATCACGCAGGACCTCACCGGCCTGCCCCCGGCGCCCGGGGAGATCGACGCCTTCGTCGCGGCGCACGGCCGCGATGCCGACGCCGCGGTGGCCGAATTGGTCGACCGGCTCCTCGACTCCCCGGCCTACGGCGAGCGCTTCGCGCGGCACTGGCTCGACCTGGCCCGGTTCGCCGAGTCCAGCGGCGGCGGCCGCACGCTCCTCTTCGCCGACGCCTGGCGCTACCGCGACTGGGTGGTCGCCGCCTTCCAGGCCGACATGCCCTTCGATCGCTTCGTGGCGGCACAGCTGGCCGGCGACCTCGGCGCCGCCGCCACGCGCGACCCGGAGGAGGTCCGCGACGGCCTGGTGGCCTCCGGGTTCCTCGTCCTCGGCCCCACCAACTACGAGGAACAGGACAAGCCCCAGTTGCGGCTCGACATCGTCGACGAGCAACTGGAGACGATCGGCCGCACGTTCCTCGGGCTGTCGATCGGCTGTGCCCGCTGCCACGACCATCCTGCCGATCCCCTGTCGCAAGCCGACTACTACCGCCTGGCCGGTATCTTCACGAGCACCAGGACCCTCCTCAACGAGACCGACAACGTCGCCCGTTGGATCGCCCGTCCGCTCCCCGAGCCGGAGCCGATCGCCGCCCGCCGCGCCGCGATCGACGCCGCCCGGGTCGCCCTCCGCGCCGAGCGGGCGGGGCTCGTGAAGGAGGCCGGGAAGGGGGATCCGCCGGCGCGGGTCGGGGCCATCGACGAGGAGCTCCGCCGTCTGGCCGCCGAACTGCCCCCGCGCCCCACGGCGATGGCGGTGGAGGAACAGGCCGAGCCCGCCGACACCCCCCTGCGGGTGCGCGGCGTGGAGAAGACGCGCGGGGCGACGGTGGCGCGCGGGTTGCCGGAGGTGTTCGCCGCGGACGTGACGATCCCCCCCGGGGCGAGCGGGCGCGCGGAGCTGGCGGCCTGGATCGGCGCGGCCGACGCTCCCCTGCCGCGCCGCGTGATCGTCAACCGCGTCTGGGGCTGGCTCCTCGGCCGGGGCCTCGTGCCGAGCGTCGACGACTTCGGCGCGGAGGGCGATCCCCCCACCCATCCCGAGCTCCTCGACCGTCTCGTGCACCTCTTCAACGCCTCCGGCGGCCGCATCAAGCCGCTGGTGCGCGCGATCGTCCTCTCGCGCACCTACCGTCAGGCGTCGGCCGCGCCGTCGCCGCACGACCCGGACGACCGGCTCCTGGGGCGGGCGCGGCGCCGCCGCCTCGACGCCGAGCAGATACACGACGCGCTCCTGGCCGCCGCCGGCACGCTCGACCGCACCGTCGGGGGGCCGACGATCCGCGGCGCGGCCGAGGTCGACGCCAATTCCACCGGCGCCCAGGCGATCGAGTACGGCTACGTGTTCGAGGGCACGCGCCGCGGGCTCTACGTGCCCGCCTTCCGCAACCGCCGCCCCGACCTCTTCGAGGCCTTCGACGCGGCCGCCATCGACGCCTCGGCGGGGGAGCGGCACGCGAGCACCGTCGCGTCGCAGGCGCTGGTGCTGGCCAACCATCCCTTCGTCGTGGAGGCCTGCCGGCAGGTGGCGGCCCGCCTCGCCGCGCAGGCCGCCGAGGTCCCCGGCCGGATCGACCTGGCCTTCCGCCTCCTCCTCGGCCGCGACCCGCTCGGGGCCGAGCGGGAGGCGGCCGCCGCCTTCCTGGCACGGGCCGGGGGCGACCCCGAGGCGTGGGCCGTGCTCTGCCAGTCGATCGTGGAGAGCCCCGACTTCCGCTTCGTCGATTGACGCGCCGCCACGGCCGCCGCACCATCCCCGCCGAGGATCCGCCGCCCATGCCCCGCACCGTCATCGCCCCGCCCGCCGATCCCGCGCGCCGCGCGTGGCTTGCGCGCACGGCCTGCGGCTTCGGCGGCCTGGCGCTGGCGGGCCTGACGGCAAACCGCGCGGCCGCCGCCCCGCACCTGCCCCCACGGGCCCGGCGCATGATCTTCCTCTTCATGGCCGGCGGCGTGAGCCAGGTCGACAGCTTCGATCCCAAGCCGCGCCTCGATGCCGACGACGGCAAGCAATTCCCCTTCCGCGACCTCCGCAGCATCGCCAAGACGGGGAAGAGCCCGCCGCAGCGCGTGATGCGGGCGCTGTGGCGGTTCGCCCCGCGCGGCGAAAGCGGCCTCCCGGTCTCCGATCTGTTCCCCGCGATCGGCCGCATGGCCGACGACCTGTGCGTGGTCCGCAGCCTGCACACCGAGGGGATCGCGCACGGTCCGGCGACGCTGTTCCTCCACTGCGGCGCCACCCGGGCCGTGCGCCCCTCGCTCGGCGCCTGGCTCGACTACGGCCTCGGCACCGAGAACGACGACCTGCCCGGCTTCGTCAGCCTGGCGCCGAGCCTGGGCAACGGCGGACCGCGGAACCACGGCAGCGCCTTCCTCCCGCCGGTCCATCAGGGCTCGGTCGTGGGACGTGCCGGCGTGCCGATCCCCGAGGCGGGCCTGCGCAACCTCGCCACGGCGCGGCAGGGCGCGCTGGCCGACGCGGGGCGCGACCTGCGCGCCGCGCTGTCGGCGGCCCAGGCCTCGGTCCGACCGGGCGACCGCGAACTCGAGGCGGTGATCGCCGCGGGGGAACTCGCGGCGCGGATGCAGGTGGCGGCGCCGGCGGTGTTCGATCTCGCCCGGGAGACGCCCGAGACGCTCGCCCTCTACGGCATCGACGGCGGCCCGGCCGAGAAGTTCGGGCGGCAGTGCCTGCTGGCCCGGCGGCTGTGCGAGGCGGGGGTGCGCTTCGTGCAGGTCAACTACTCCGACGATTCCAACAACCCCGCCTGGGACCAGCACTCCGACATGCCCAAGCACGCCCTCCACGCCCGGGCCACCGACGTGCCCGTGGCGGGGCTGCTGGCCGATCTCAAGCGGCGCGGGCTGCTCGAGGACACGATCGTCTGGTGGGGGGGCGAGTTCGGCCGCACCCCCTACGCGCAGGACGACGGCACGGGGCGCGACCACAATCCGGCCGGGTTCACCGTCTGGCTCGCCGGCGGCGGATTCCGTGCGGGCCACGTCCACGGCGCCACCGACGACTTCGGTCACCACGCCGTCACCGACCGGGTCCACATGCACGACCTTCACGCCACCCTGCTGGCGGCCCTGGGCCTCGACCACACGCGGCTCACCTTCCGCCATGCCGGGCGGGATCACCGGCTCACCGACGTGGCGGGGCGCGTCGAGGGGCGGCTGTTCGCCTGACTCCGAAGCGCTCCGGAGCGCCGTGTGCGGGGCCGGTCAGGGCAAGCCGTCGAGATCGACCTGCGGCCGGCCGGCCGGCGGCGCGTCGAGGGTGAACACGGTCCCGAGCTTCACCGGCGGGGAGAAGAAGCCGCAGTTGCGGAGGAAGAAGCCCCCCTCCTCGAGGCCGCCGGCGTAGTCGAGGCGGTGGCCACCGGACGCGGTCGCGTCGCCGGTGAAGCGGGCGGTGGTGATCGGGTGCCAGGTGCCCTCGGTGTCGCGCACCCATTGGTCGGCGTAGCGGGCGCGCCGCCCGACGTTGCCCGTGGCGTCGAGGAAATTCTCCAGGAACGAGTGGTAGCCGGTGAGGTGGCGGTCGGTGCGGGGGCGGCGGAAACTGGCGATGAGGCGCCAGGTCTCCCCCTCGCCGAACCAGGCCGTGTAGGTGGTCGTCTCCTCCGGCCCCGGCTCGACGCGCGTCAGGAAGCGGTAGGGCACGCCCGCGCGCCAGGGGTGGACGAGGTAGCTCTGCCCGCCGCTCCCCTCGTTGCCGAACTCCCCCACGCGCACCCCCTCCCCCTTGCGCAGCAGGAGCACGCGGTCGGTCTCCGGCACCTTGGAGGGATCGTCGGTGGTGAAGGGGCTCCAGACGGAGAACAGCACGCGGCGCTCCGCCGGGCCGTTGACCTGCATGCCGAAGTAGCCCTCGCCGAACCCGTTGGCCATGAAGAAACTGCCCGGCGCGTCCTCGCCATCGGGCACGGTGACCTCGCAGTGGGCGTACTCGATCTCCTTGCCGGCCGGCATGGTGTAGGCGAGGTGGACGGAGGGGCCGCGGCGGCCCCAGTAGTACATGCCGCCGTCGTTGGTGGTCACGGCGGTGACCGCCAGATCGGGCGTGTCCGAGGCGACGCGCAGCACCGGGTCGCGGGCGAAGGCCCCCCCCTCGCGCTTCAGCCCCTGGAGCTCGACCTTCACGTAGCCCGGCCCGGGCAGGTCGAACGTCCCGAACCGCGCCGTCGACGCATCGCCGCCGGGAAGCGCGGCCACGGCCGTGCGGTCGCCGACGGCGAGCTGGAGATCGGCGCGGCCGCCGGTCTCGGTCGAGTCCAGCGACAATTCGGCGCTGGCCGGCCGATCGACGTGGAACCACACCGTCCAGGTCGTCGCGGGATCGTGCCAGCGCACCTCGGCGCCGCCGCGGTGGAGCCCGTCGTCGGAGCCGGGCCGGGACGCCATCAGATAGGCGTTGCCCCCCATCGGCACGCGCCACTCGGCCGCCGGAAGCGCGCCGGCCACCGTGACCGACGCCCACAGGACCGCGACGGCCGGAATGCACCGGCCCCGCACCGGCCCCGCACCCGCCCATCGCGTCCGCCGTGTTGCTGGCATCTCAGGCGCCCCCCGCCACCGGCTCGAGACGGCGCCCGAGGCCCTCCAGACGGATGGCGTCGTCGGCGGAGAGGCGCTCGTCTTCCAGGCCGAGCGACCGCGCCTCCTGCAGCGCCTCGGCGGCGGCGTCGAGGTCGCCCGACTCCGCCTGGATGACGGCCAGATGGAGGTATTTCTGCGCCGACGGCACGAGCAGGGCGTCGCGGATGTCCTCGAGGGCGAGGATGCGCTGGTTGTTGGCCAGGCGCACCAGGGCGCGGGTGTCGAGCAGCTCGGAGATCGGCCCGAGGATCTGCACCGCTCGATCGACGAGTTCGACCGCCTCCGCGGCATGCTCCGGGCGGGCGAGGATCCAGGCGAGATTCGCCGCCACCACGCCGGTCTGCATGCGGTTCAGGCGTTCGTCGGCGAGCAACGCCCGGTACCGGCGCTCCGCCTCGTCGGTCATGCCCAGCGCCTCCTCGAGCGTCGCCACCTGGATCGCCACGTCGGCGGCGTCGGGATTCTCGCGGTCGAGGCGGGCCAGCCAGCCCGAGATCCGCTCCCGTTGCTCGGCGGTGATCTCGCCCGACGACTGCCGCACGACGGCGCTGAGCGTCTCCAGGAACGCCGCCGGGGACACCTTGCCGAGGACCGAATCCATCTGCGCGAGCGCGTCGCCGATGGGGCGCTTGCGCGCCAGCGTGCGGGCCCGGAGCAACGTCCCCTCCGGCGTCGCCTTCGCGTATTCCAGCAGCACGCGGTCGGCCGCCTCGTGGAATCCCGCCGCGTCGGCCGCCAGCGCCCGTTCGGTCATGGCCCGGGCGTTCGCCGCCGTGAGGCGGGTGTCGGGGATCAGCCGCCGCACGTACTCCTCGGCCTGGGTGTCGTTCCCCTCGGCCTTCGCCAGCCGCGCCGAGAGGAGGAGCGTGGGGACCGCGTCGGGGGCCTCGCCGCGCAGGCGTTCGATCCATTTCCGAGCCCCGCGCGTGTCGTCGTCGTCGAGGAGGAGCTCGGCGATCTTCGTGGTCACCGCGATGCTGGCGTTGGGGGAGGAGGCGATGGCGACCAGTTCGTCGCGCGCCGCATCGCGCTTCCCGAGCCGGACGCGGAAGCCCGCCAGGATGACGCGTTCGTCGACCGTCAGCGGACGCCGTGCGGCGAGCTCGTCGAGCAGCGCCACCGCCTGCCGCCAGCTCGCCGGTTCGTTGCGCGGCGCGAGCAGCGCGATCGACGCGAGGATGTCCTCGGGATGCTGCTTGCCCTGGGAGTCGACGTTGCGCCGCAGCAGGGCCAGCGCCTCGAGCAATTCGCGGTAGCCGGCGGGGGCGAGCTGCCTGGCGAGGAGCCGCCGCGCCCAGTCGGCCGGGGCGGCGCCGGGCCGCTCGGCGGCGATGAAGCGGCGCAGTTCCTCCTGCGCCTCAGCCCCCTTCTGCCGCTTCAGCAGCAGCGCCACGAGCTTCTTGGCCGCTTCCGCGTCGGCGGGATCGGTCTCGACGGCCGCGCGGTACCGGGCCTCGAGCGCCTCGGGGTCGTCCAGACGGTCGGTGACGATCGTGTCGAAGCGGGTGCGCTCCTCGCCGTCGAGACGCTGCCGCGCCTCGGCGGCGGCCTCCCGCGCCGCGTCCTCGTCGCCGCCGGCGAGATGGATGCCGACGAGGGTCATCCAGGGGGCGGCGGAAGATGGGGCGGCGTCGATGGCCCGCCGGCAGGCCTTCACCGCCCCCGGCAGATCCCGGCAGCGCGTCAGGAGCGAGGCGTACCATGTCCATTGATCCGCGTCGACGCAGTCGTCGGGGGTGAGGGCCTCCGCCAGACGGCGCGCGTCCTCCACGCGCCCCGATTCCGCCACCTTCTCGGCGCGGAGGCGTTCGACGTGGATCCCGGCCGCGGGGCCGAGGGCTTGGAGCACCGGCCGCGCTTCCTCGCTCCGTCCGGTGAGAATCAGCAGATACGCCAGCCGGCGGCGGCCGAAGGGCAGCGTCTCGACGTACTCGCACGCCTGGCGCAGGCGGCCGATGGCGGCGCCGTAATCGTCCTCGAGCTCGTCGATGGTGGCCAGCTGGCGCGGGACGTCCGCCCAGCGGGGCCGTTCGTTGCCGGCGAGCGTCAGCAGCGACCGGGCCCGCTCGAGGTCGGCCTTCTCGCCGTCGGTGAGGCGGACGTCGGCCTGGGACGTGAAGCGTCGCAGCCGCGCGGCGCGGACGCCGACGATGGCTTCGACGGCCTGCGCGAGATGGGCGGTGGGGCTGCCGGCGCCGGTGAGCTTCACGAGCACCTCGGCCTGCCGTGCCGTCGCCTCGGGGTCGTTGCGCTCCGCGGCCAGATCGAGGAGCACGGACTGCAGCGGGAGGTTGTCGGGGTCGCGGTCGACCGCACGGAGGGCGATCCGTTCCGCCTCGTTGGAGGCGCCGCGGCCGAAGTGGATGGCGACGAGTTGCTGGGCGCACCGCGCCGCGACGGGATCCTCGAGCCGGTCGAGACGGCGCTCGACGTCGGCGAGCCAGACGGCGGAGTCCCGGCCGGGGAGGAGGGCCGCGATCCGCAGGGCCGCCTCGATGACGTCGGGGGAGTCGCGTGTCTCCTCCGGCACTCCGTCGAGCAGCTCCCGCGCCTCGGCGACGCGCTCGGCGGCCACCAGCAGCATCGCACGCTGGCCGAGGAGGGTGGTCGCCCCGGGGTGGGCCTCGAGCGCGGCGGCGGACGCCTCCAGCGCCGCGGCGACATCCGCCCGGGCGGAGACGAGATCCACCCGTCGCCGTGCCACGGCGGCCGGGTCGGCCTTTCCCTCCGCGGCGACCGCATCCAGGAGGGCCTCGGCCGCCGTCCAATCCCGCTCCGCCGCCGGCCGGCGCAACTGGGCGGCCATTCGCAGACGGAAGAGGCGGTCCCAGAACTGCGGCAGCGCCAGGAGCCGCTCCTTGCCGATCTGGTCGGTGAGGGCGTCGGCCATCGCCAGCGCCTCGTCGAGCCGGCCTTCGCGCTCCAGTTCGTCCATCTCGAGAAACAGCGTCTGCGAGACCCCCGTCGACGACGTCAGGGCCCGCCGCCGGGCCTCGTTGGCCTGGTCGAACTGCCCCAGCGCCCGGTGGCAATCGGCCAGCGCGACGTCGACCTGCCGCGAGAGCTGCTTGTCGCGGGCCACGCGCGGCCGGAGGTCCTCGAGGAGGCGCTGGGCCTCGAGCCAGCGCCGTTCCTTGATGGCGATCAGGGCGTCGGCGTAGAGGAGGATCTCGGCCGTCGTCGGCACCTTCGGCCGCGACACGGCCAGTTGATCCCGCAGCTGGTCGATGCGGCCCGCGTCGGCGAGCACGGAGAGGATCGCGGTGTGGAACAGCGGCTCCTCCGGCCGCTGCTCCAGCGCGTCGCGGAGGATCTCGAGCGCGCCGTCGACGTCCCCCTGCCGCTGACGGAATCCGGAGCGGGCGAGGATGATCGGCGGCACCGGTTCGGCGGTGGACAGGGGGCCGGCGAGGATCTCCGCCGCCTTGGCCGTGTCGCCGCGCATCATCGCCGTCTGGTAGTCGAGGAACGCCAGATCGACGTCGTCCGGTGCCAGCGCCCGGGCCTTGTCGATCGCCGGCCCGGCCGCGGCGGCGTCGCGGTGCCCGACGTGCCAGCGGGCGAGGAGTTGGAGGGCGTTCTTGTCGTCGGGATGGGTCGTCGCGAGGCGCTCGACGACCGCGGCCGCGGCCCGCTCGTCGCCGCGCTGCTCCTCGAGGATGTGCGCCAGCGCGAGGAACGCGGCCGGCGTTCCCTTGCCGACGACGGGGTCGGACGGAAAGCGGCGCTTCACCGGATCGAAGTCGACGAGACCGGAGAGGACGTTCTCGGCCTCGTCGAAGCGCCCCAGGCTGGAGGCCGTGATCGCGAAGCGCACGGCGATCTGCTCGGCGTCGAGCCGTTCGCCCGCCGCGGCGGCCGCCCCCGCCCGATCGGGCGCCTCCACCTCGACGCGCTCCGCGGCCCCCGCCTTCTGCGAGCGCTCCAGGAGGATCTCGAAATGGTCGCGCGCCGGGCCGGGCTGATTGGCGGCGAAGAGGAACGTCGCGAACCGCTCGCGCAGCGCGTCATCCTCGGGGAAGGCGCGCATCGCCGTCTCCATGGCGGCGATCGTGAGCTTCACCGACCGCGCCGTCGCGCGACCGGATTCCGCCTGCCGGAGGAGGAGCTCCGCGTATTGCCGCTGCCGCTGCGTGTCGGCGGGGCGCAGCGCCAGATACTTCCCCAGCAGCGCCATCGCCTCGTCCTCCTGCCCCTCCTCCAGCCGCCGCTGGGCATCGACGGCCATCGACTCGGCGTTGCGCCGCAGCTGGTAGCGGTGGAGGAGCGCCACGCCCGCCGCCCCGCCCACCAGGAGCAGGGCCAGCACGATCAGCAGGGGAAGATTGAGGCGTCTCATGGGATGCGTTTCGCCGGGGAATGACCGACGGAAAGACCGCCGTGGGGTGCCCATTCTATCCGTGGCGGGGGGCGGGGCGCGGGGCGGATGCGGCCACGGGTCCACCCGGGATGCGACGGGCGCGACACCCGGTCTGCCGGTTCCGAGGGGTCAGGGCACCATCCAGGCCAGCGGCCCGGCCTGCAGCCAGACCAGGAGCCCGACCAGGAGGGCGAGGGCCAGGCTGTGGGGGAACACCCTGCGCAGGATCGCACCCTCGCCCCGCTCCACGCCCGTGGCGGTGGCCGAGACGACGATGCTCTGGGCGTCGACCATCTTCCCCATCACCCCGCCGGTGCTGTTGGCGGTGCAGATGAGGAGCGGGTCGAGCGCCAGCTGCTCCGCCGTGACGCGCTGCAGGCTGCCGAACATGGCGTTGCTCGAGGTGTCGGAGCCGGTGAGCGCGACGCCGAGCCAGCCGAGGAGCGCCGCGAAGAGCGGATAGGCGGCGCCGGTGCGGGTCATGGCCAGGCCGAGGATCACGTCGGTGCCGGAGTAGCGCGTCACGAAGGCCAGTGCGAGCATGGCCGCGATCGTGCCCAGCGCCGGGCCGAGACGGGCGAGCGTGTCGCACCACACCCGCCACGCGCGCCGCGGCGCGATGCCCAGCCACGGGATCGCCGCCAGCGCCGCCAGGAGGATCGCGGAGCCGGCGGCGGAGAGCCAGTTGAGGCGGTACACGGCCGCCTCGGGCTCGCGCTCGAGCCGCGTGGCGGGGGCCACCTTCGCGACGCGCAGGTGGAGGCGCGGCACCGTGAACTCCGGCACGACCACCCCCGGTGGCGCGAGCGTCGCGGTCACCGCGCCGTCGCGAGCCTCGAGCACGCCTTTCACGCCCGGCAGACCCCAGAGGAACACCGCCACCGACACGAACACCCACGGCATCCAGGCCCAGACCACGCGCCGCGGCGGATCGGGGGGGGCATCGGCGGCCGGCGCCGGCGCGCCGCCGGCCTGCGGGTAGCGCCAGCAGTCGCGCGGCTGCCAGCAGCGCATGAAACCCGCCAGCGCCGTCAGGCTCGCCAGCCCCCCCAGCACGTCGACGAGCGCCGGCCCGACGAGATTCGCCAGCAGCGCCTGCACCGTCGCGAAGGTCGCGCCGCAGACGAGCACCGCCGGCCACACCCCGGCCAGACCGCGCCAGCCCGCCATCCAGACCACCATCCAGGCGGGCACGAGGAGCGAGAAGAAGGGGAGCTGCCTGCCGGCCATCGCCGAGATCGCGCGCTCGTCGAGCCCCGTCACCTTGGCGAGCGTGATGATCGGCGTCCCCAGCGCCCCGAAGGCCACCGGCGCGGTGTTGGCCAGGAGGGCCAGGCAGGCCGCCTCGAGCGCCGGGAAACCGGCCCCGGCCAGGAGCGCCGCCGAGATCGCCACCGGCGCGCCGAAGCCGGCCGCCCCCTCGAGGAACGCCCCGAACGAGAAGGCCACCAGCAGCGCCTGGATGCGGTGGTCGGCCGAGAGCCGCGTCACGGAGCGCTTCATCACCTCGAGCGCGCCGGCCTCCTCCGACAGACTGTGGAGGAACATCGCCGCCACGACGATCCAGCCGATGGGAAAGAGACCGAATGCCGCGCCGTAGCCCGCCGCCGCCAGGGCCGCGTCGACGGGCATGCCCACCGGGATCACGGCCACCACCAGCGCCGTGACGAGCCCCGCCAGCGCCGCGCGCCACGCCGGCCAGCCACAGCCGGCCAGGAGCCCGAGGAGCACCACCAGCGGCAGCGCCGCCAGGAGCGTGGAGAGCGGCACGCTCCCCAGCGGGTCGTAGAGCTGATCCCAGACCGATCCCGGGGCAGGGTTCACCGTGGGCCTTCCCCGCTCACCAGGAGCATCGCCGCCAGGGCGGCCAGTCCGACGACGATCACGCCGGCGCCGAGCCACCGTGCGATGGCGGGGCGCTCGCCGTAGCGGTAGTCGGCCAGGAGGATCGCCCGGAGGACGAGGCGGTGCTCCCACATGCCCGCCGCCGTCGCCACGATCCCCAGCGCCACCAGCGCCGCCCCGAAGGAGCGCGTCTTCAGGGGGGAATAGCCGGCGCCGTCGAGGCCGGCCGCGGCCTGCCCGAAGCGCTCGATGCCGAAGCCGAGGCTGACCATCGCCAGGCTCGTGCGGATCCAGGCCAGCAGCGTCCGATCGGCCGCCTCGCGATTGCGCTCGCGGGCCAGCTCGGTGGTGATCTCGGCCGCGCTGCCACCGCCGGGCCGCGCGGGCATCGGAGGGTTCGGTTCCACGCGGGGGAGGATACCACGACGGGGAGCGGGATCACTCCACCTCGAGCGCCACGCTGCCGGAATGGGCGGAGAACTCCGGGGCATAGCGGCTGCGGATCGTGGCGAAGCCGCTCGACGCCGTGCCGCGGTGCGCCGCCCGGAGCGAATACTCGAAGACGTGCGTCCCGCGCGGAAGCCGCTCGAAGAACAGCCGCGTCGAGGCGTCGCGCACGGCCAGGTACCAGGCGGCTCCGTCGCCGAAGCGCCATCCCGAAAGCACGTCGACGGGCTCGGTGAGGCTGGGGCGGTGATCGGAGAGCTCGAGAAACTCGTAGTCGCGGTCGGCGGTGACGACGAGGCGGACGACGAGCTCGTCGCCGGGCTCGACGCGCGTCGCCCCCTCCGCGGCGGCCGGGACGAGCTCCGGGCCCGCCTTCGTCATCCGCTTCACGAACAGGCGCTTGTCGATCGCCAGCTCCCCCCGGCCCACCGCCGGCACGTTGGCGACGTCGTCGAGGTACTGCCAATGGACGCCCCCCCAGGCCAGGCCCCGCTCCGGCTTGGTGATCGTCACGGTGGCCAGCTCGGGCACGATCTCCCCGCCGGCGTAGCGGGCCTCGACGAAGCCCGTGCCCGCCTCCGGCGGAGGCGCACCGTCGGCGGAACCGGGGATCGGCCGCCCCCCCGCCTCGACGACCACGCGCTCGGTGGAGGCCAGCGGGTCGGCGCCGCGGCCGAGCAGCGCCCCGATCGCCGCCGCGGTGGCCCGGTCGCCGCTCCAGCGGCTGGTGCGCTTCTGCGACAGGAGCCACGCCTTCAGGGCCTCGACCGCCTCCCGGTCGCCGGCCACCTCGTCGAAGGCCTCGATCATCACCGTCTGCGTCTCGATCGGCGCCGCCGCCCACTGCCACCAGGCCGGATGCGGATCGCGCCACCACATCCCCTGCCAGGCGTCCCCCTCCTCGCCCGGCTTGACGTCGGCGTCGACGGCCCGCTGCCGCAGGCTGTCGACGATTCCCGCCGCCGTGTCGCGGTCGCCCGCGCGAAACAGCGCGAGCGCCAGGTGGCCCTGGGCGCGCCGGGCGCCGACCTTCGGCCACGAGCGCCGGGCGACGTCGAGCCAGAAGGCGTGGGCCGCGGCGGCCTCCCCCTCGGGGGGCACGTCGGCGGCGAAGAAGCTGCGTGCGAACAGCGCCAGGGCCAGGAGCGGATCGGCGGTCGGAGCCTCCTTGGCGTCGGCCACCCGCCGGCGCCATTCGACGAGGCGGCCGTCGAGCCAGGGGATCGTGGCCAGCGCCGGCTGGATGTCGACGGGCACGCCGGCGGCGCGGAGCCGGCCGTAGTCGGCGAGGATGGCGATCGTCACCACGTCGCAGGTGCGCCCGCCGGGGAACCAGGGCCAGCCGCCGTCGGGATTGCGCAGGCTCTCGAGCCGGGTCCGCGTCGCCGCCTCCTCGGCGGCGGCCCGGTTGGGGTCGAAGAGCAGCCCGATGCGCCGCCGCGCCTCCCCCTCGTCGACGGCGTCGCGCACCCACGGGGTCTCGGCGAGGAGCGTCTGGGCGAGGGGGGAGTTGGTCTCGAGCGGGCTGGCGAGCGGATCGCGCCCCGCCGGCCGGTTCCGCCACATCTCGAACATGCGCCCGATGCGCTCGTCGGAACGGGCCAGGTGGCCCGCCCAGGCGTTGGCGAAGAAGCGGGTGAAGAGCGCCTCGACGCTCTCGTCCTGCGTCTCGGCGATGCTCGGCAGGGCGAGCACCGCGTACCAGGCGGGATTGGCGGTGGCCTGCACGACGAGGGTCCGGCTGGCGATGGACGGGTTGCCGGCGGCGGCGGCGAGGCGCTGCATCGTCGCCGTGCGCTTCCCCGGCCCGCGCACCGTGATCGGCACCGACTCGTCGACGAGCACGCGCCGCGGCAGCACCGGGAGGATCGCCTCCTCGCCGTCGGCGGCCCGGCCGGCCCGGCCGATCGCGGTCCAGCGCAGCGTCTCGGTGCCGTCGGCGACGCGGACGCGGAACATCACCGGCTTCGATTCGCCGGCGGCCAGCTCGAAGGGGAGCTCCGCCGGGCCCTCGAGGAGCCCCTGCCGCGCCGCGCCGGTGGCGGCGTCGGCGAGCTCGAGGCGCACGCTCCCGGCGAGCGAGCCGGTGGAGCGGTTGCCGAGCTTCACGGGGATCTCGACCACGTCCCCCTCGCGGAGGAAGCGCGGCACCACCGGCTCCACCATCAGGTCCTTGGCGGCCACCGCCGTGTCGAGGAGCGTGCCCGACCGGAGGCGCTCGTCGTGCGCCAGGGCCTTGAACTGCCACGTGGCGAGGGTGTCGGGGAGGGTGAACTCGATCGTCACCGCGCCGTCGGCGCCGGCGACGAGGGTGGGAAAGAAGAAGGCGGTCTCGACGAGGTTGCGCCGCGGAGGGGGCGGCGGGGCCGCCGGCACGGCCGCCTCGCCGGCAGGAGGCGCCACGGCGCCCCCCTCGGCCGGCGCCTCGGCGGCGTTGGCATCGGCTGCCACCCCCAACGCCGCCCTCCCCTTGGTCATCCTGCGCGCCGGGGCGACGGCCGCCACCGCTACGCCGTCGGCACTCGCCATCTCCATCTCCGGCATGGCGCCGCGCATCATGAACAGCTCCCGACCGCCGAAGACCGCTCCCGGGCCGAAGGGGTCGCGGAAGCGCCGGTAGGTGATCTCCACCGGCACCAGATCCACGACCCACCCCCCCTGGATGCCCTGGAAGCCGGCGCCGCGGTTGGAGAGGGAGAAGACCTTCGGCGACGACTCACGGCGCAGCCAGTCGCGCAGGCCGTCGGGCCAGGCGTGGGGCGCGAGCGCGTCGAGCGACTGGTCGTAGAGCGTGGCCACGATCTCGGCGGCGGCGGCCCGTGCCTCCCCCGCGACCGGATCGTCGACGGTCCTCACGCGGGCCCGCCACACCTCCTCGCTGCCCGGCTCGAGCCGGCGCGTGAAACGCTCCCAGGTGACGTCGAGGCGCCGGTCGGTCCAGGGGACGTCGACGAGGCGCTCGACCTGGTGGAGGCGACCGTCGCGCACGAGCCACGCGCGCACCGTGAACCCGCCGCGCAGCGCCTCCGTGACCGGCACCGGCAGCGTCCACTGCGTCCGCCCCGGCTCGGTCCAGCGCCGCGAGAGCACCTTCCCGTCGCGCAGCACCTCCACCAGCGCGCGGCCGCCGGCGTGGCCGGTGCCCAGGAGCAGCTCGACATCGGCGCCCGGGAGGGCCTTGGTGTCGCGGGCCACGAGGGCCAGCGACCGCTTGACGGGATAGGCGGCGGCGGCCGGGTCGACCACCTCGATCGTGCGCCGCGCGCGCACGGCCAGCCCGGCGCCCGCCTCGACCACGAACTCGGCCCGGTAGATGCCCGCCGGGAGGCGCACGGTGGTCACCACCTTTCCCGTGGCGGCGTCGGTGGCGGCGTCGACGGCCGACACCTCCTCGCCCGCCTCCCACCCCTCGGGATCGTCGCCGTCGGTCGGCGCCGGCGCCACGCCGCCGCCGGGGGCGACGGGCCGGCGGCGCATCCCGCCCGGGCGCGGAAGCG
>CAISKG010000609.1 GCA_903885855.1 uncultured Planctomycetaceae bacterium | reverse complement strand
TCCTCCGACATCCCCCTGCGCGCCGCCTGGTGCGGCGTGGGGCTGCTGCTGGCCGTCGGCGCCGCCGCCACGGTCACGGCGGGCGTCTCCCCCGGGGGGCCGGGGCCGAGCCTGGCGGCGATCGTGGCGGTGGCGACGACGGTGGCCGCCGTGCCGACCGCCGCGGTGGCGCTCGTGGGCGAGTACGTGGTGCGCGCCTACCGCGAGACGCAGGGGAGACCGGCGTGGGTCGTGCGGCGCACGATCCGGGCCTCCGAGGCCGGGGCGACCGCGACCCAGGGGTCGCGTCGGGCCGCCTGAAAACGGGCGAGCCCTCCCCGACCGACGGTCGGGGAGGGCTCGCGTGGATCGGGAGTCGGGCCCCGGCTCACTTCGCCAGGGCGGCCTCGATCGCCTTGACGACCTGCGGATCCTCGGGGGTGGTGCGCGTCGTGAAGCGTGCCGCGACCTGACCGTCCTTGCCGATGAGGAACTTCTCGAAGTTCCACTTCACGTCCCCCGCCGGGTCGGCCTGGGTGGTGAGCGCCTTGTAGAGGGGAGCCTGGCCGTCCCCCTTGACCACGATCTTCGAGAACATGTCGAAGGTCACGTTGTAGTTGGACGTGCAGAACTTCGAGATCTCGGCGTCGGTGCCCGGCTCCTGGGCGCCGAACTCGTTGGCCGGGAACCCGAGGATCACGAAGCCCTTGTCCTTGTAGGTGTCGTAGAGCTTCTGCAGACCGGCGTACTGCGGCGTGGCGCCGCAGCGGCTGGCCACGTTGACGATCATCACCACCTTGCCCTTGTACTTGGCCAGGTCGACCTCCGAGCCGTCGATCTTCTTGACCGTGCCGGAGAGCGGCGAATCGGCCGATGCCTGCACCGCGCCGATCACCAGGATCAGGAGGGCGAGGAGGGTGGAAAGGCTGGGGCGGGACATCGTGTCTTCTCCGGGGTTTCGGCGGACGTTCCAGGGCGTCGAGGGCCCCTATAGGTATAGGGGGGTCGGCAGGACTGTCAAAACCGCCCCGGGCGTGCCGTCACTCCGCCGGGCCGGCCGCCAGGACGTCGGCGCCGGCCTCGGCGGCGAAGCCGGCGAAGTTGGAGCGGAACCGGGCCGCCAATTCCCGGGCCGCGCGCTCCCAGCGGGCCGGATCGTCCCAGGCCCGCGACGGGACCAGGATCCGCGCCGGCACGCCCGCCACGTCGGCGACGGCATCGAGCCCGAACACCGGATCGCGTTCCACCGGGGCCGTGTCGAGCGAGCCGTCGTGGATCCGGTCGATGATCCGGCGCGTCGAGGCGAGGTCGATGCGCCGCCCGTGGCCGTAGGCGCCCCCCGTCCAGCCGGTGTTCACCAGCCACGCGCGGGCACCGTGCCGGGCGAGTTTCTCCGCCAGCAGCCGGGCGTAGGTGGCCGGGTGCCGCACGAGGAACGCGGCGCTGAAGCAGGCCGAGAAGGTGATCTGCGGCTCCACGACCCCCATCTCGGTTCCCGCCACCCGCGCCGTGTAACCCGAGAGGAAGTGGTACATCGCCTGCTCGCGCGACAGCCGGCTCACCGGCGGCAGCACACCCGAGGCGTCGCAGGTGAGGAAGATGACGTTGCGCGGATGCCCGGCCACGCAGGGAACCAGCGCGTTGTCGATGAACTCGATCGGATACGCGGCACGCGTGTTCTCCGTGATCGCCGCCGAGTCGAAATCCACCTCGCGCGTCGCCTCGTCGTAGACGACGTTCTCGAGCACCGTGCCGAAGCGGATGGCGGCGTGGATCTGCGGCTCCCGCGCCGCCGACAGGCCGATGCACTTCGCGTAGCAGCCCCCCTCGACGTTGAACACGCCGGCGTCGCCCCAGCCGTGCTCGTCGTCGCCGATGAGCCTGCGCGCCGGATCGGCCGAAAGGGTCGTCTTGCCGGTGCCCGAGAGGCCGAAGAACAGGGAGACGTCGCCGGCCGGGCCCTCGTTGGCCGAGCAGTGCATGGAGAGCACGCCCCGCGCCGGCAGCAGCCAGTGCATGAGCGTGAAGACCCCCTTCTTCATCTCGCCGGCGTACTCCGTGCCGAGGATCACCTGCTCGCGGCGCTCGAGCGACAGATCGATGCTCGTCCGGCTGCCGATCTGCTCGGTGAGGACGTTGGCGGGGAACTGGCCGGCGTTGTAGATCACGTAGTCGGGCTGGCCGAAGCGCTCCGCCTCGGCGGCGGTCGGACGGATGAGCATGGTGCGCATGAAGAGCGCGTGGTAGGCGCGGGCGCAGAGCACGCGCACCTTGACGCGGCAGGCAGGATCCCAGCCGGCGAAGCCGTCGCACACGTAGATCCGGTCGCGCGTGTTGAGGTAGTCGATGGCGCGCTGGCGGTTCAAGAGGAAGGTGTGCTCGTCGATGGGGTGGTTGACCGCCCCCCACCACACCTCGCCTTCGGAGGCGGGGTCGCGGACGACGTGCTTGTCCTTCGGGCTGCGCCCCGTCTTCGCCCCGGAGCGGATGGCGATCGCCCCGCTGGAGACGATGCCCGCACGCTCGCGCGTGACGGCCTCCTCGTAGAGCAGCGCCGGCGGCGCGTTGCGGATCACCAGCGGGACGGTGATGCCGTGGGGGGAGAGGTCGACCGGCGGCATGGGGTCACTCCAGGACGGTCGCGGGGCCCGCGGTACGGGGATGGGATTGGGGACGGCCGACGACGGCGGCACAGGTGCTCCACACCGCCAGCGCCACCAGGACGCCGCCGATGCCGGCCAGCACGCCGCCCCACGGGCTCGACCGCACGCGCAAGCGCCGCGTCGCCTGACGGATACGGCGGCTGAATTCGCTCCACCCCTCGTGGGAGGAGCGGCCGCCGACCCCGATCAGGCTCACCGTGCGGAGCACGCCGTCGTCGTCGAGATGCACCTGGAACCCGCGCGAGGGGAGCGCCACCGTCTCCCCGGCCCACCGCGCCTGCCCGTCGACGGCCGCGGCCACCTCGGCCACGATCGGGCGCAGTTGCTCGAGATTGATGTTGTAGACCACGAGCCGGGGCCGGGCGACGAGCACGCACAGCGTCACGGCCAGCGCGAAGCCGAGGATCATGATCGGCCAGCTCCAGAACGACGTCCCGGCGGCCGAGCGGACCAGCGCGATCGGGCCCACGATGACGAGCCCCAGGAGGCTCGCCCCGAGGAGGATGCCGTCCCAGACGCCGGGGATCGCCCAGGGGCGGCGGCGCAGGTGGACCCAGCCCAGCGCGAGGAGATAGAGGCCCAGCGGGAGGAAGGCGGCACCGAGCGGCACGGCGTCGAAGAGGGCGTTCACGGGGGCTCCAGCGTGCGGGCGTCAGCCTCCTCGGAAGGCCATCCAGGCCAGGAACACCAGCCACGCCGCCTCGGCGACCGCCGCCACCGCGAAACGGCCCCGGGAGCGCGGCTCGGGCGGGGCGTGTCCGGCATCGCTCATCCGAGGCTCCCTCCCCGCGGCACCCGTCCCGCCACGTCCGGCCGCGCGCCCCCGCTAGGCGTTGTCGGGCACACTGAACGACAGGTCGCGGGTGAACGCGGACTCGAAATCGTAGACGTCGTGGAAGTCCTCGCGCTTGTCCTTGCGCGTCTTCCGCATCTGCCCGATGTCGATCATGTTGAAGACGATCTCGCCGAAGTCCCGCGTGCTGTGGACGCCCCACGTGGCGAGCACCGTCCGGGCCATGAAGCCGTACTGCTGCATCGCGTAGCGCCGCGCGGCTTCGCACAACTGCTGCCCGGTGAGGTGGCGCTCCCCCGTCCGCCGGCGGCCACGGCGGCTGCGGTCGGCCGGGCGCGGCTCGAGGTCGTCCTCGGGGGGCTCGGCGCCGAAGCCAAGCGTGTCCTGGGCGTAGGACAGCGACTCGAGCACGAACAGGTAGGCGTCGACCTTGTAGCGCGAGTCGCGCAGCAGCAACTGGCCGAGCGGATGCGAGGGATCGTAAAACGCCATGGATTCCTCGGGGACTCGCGCGTCGTCGCGCCCGGGAATCGGATCCGCCGGGCCGAGGCGGAAGTATACCGGCCCGGGCGGCGGCGGCCGCAAGCCCCGCGGGAACCCCGCCTAGCGGGGCGGCGCTGCGGCGGGCCCCGGTGGCGCGCCGGCATCCTCGAGGATGAAGGTGTAGCCCAGCGGCGTCACCGGCTTGGCGAAATCGCGGATCAGGTCGAGCCCCTTGTCGATGAGGCTCGTGTTCTGGTTGAACTGGAACACGTCCTGATCCTGCCCGCCCGGCTTGTAGATCCGGATCGCGAACGGCATCAGGTCGCGCGCCGAGAGGATCAGCTCCACCTTGGAGAAGTTGGCGGCGTCGGCCTGCGTGCGCGGCAGCGCCTCGAGCCACACCTGGTCGCTGCCGCCGCCGGGCGTGGGGAGGATCCGCATGGCGTAACGCTTCTTGAGCGTGTCCGCCTTCGCGCCGAACACGAACGGCAGCGGCCCCTCGCTGATCGCCTTGCCGCGGAGTTCGGGGGGAAGACGCGTCTCGCGCAGCTGGCGGTCACCGTGACGGAACTCGTAGATGCTCGTGCCATTGCACACCCAGTGCTCGCCGGTGTCGCCCGGGCGCTGCTCGTAGCGCGAGGTCTGCGCGTTCCACTGCTTCGATTCCTTGACGCGGAACAGCCCCTTGTCGGGCATGGCGTACTTGATCTCGCCGGTGCTCTCGGCGAACGCCAGGCGGTCGCCGCCGGCGCCGACGGGGCCGAAGGCGTTGTATTCCCACTTGTAGAACTCGCACGACCAGGTCTTCACCTGGGCGTTGCGCGCCTCCCAGGCGGCGAGCAGGCGATCGAGGGCCGCCGCCTGTTCCGGGGTGAGCTGCGGGAAGGCCGGCTGCGGCGGGCGCGGGACCGGCGCCTGCGCGGGGGCGACCTGACCGGAGGCCTGTTGGACGGCCGCCTGCGGCCGCGGGGCACCGGCGGGACGCTGCCCGGCGGGAGCCTGGGCGACGCCCGGCTGGCCGGGGGATGCCTGCGCGACGGGGGGCTGGGCCACCGGGGCGGAAGGCACGCCGGGAGCCTGGGTTCCGGGCGGGGGACGCACGCCGGGGCGCGGGACCGGCCCCTGCGCGACGGCGGGGACGGGCCCCAGGAGGAGGGCGATCGTCACGGCGAGCGCCGGACCGGAGGGAAGACGGCGGTGGGCGTGTGACACTGCGCGGGCTCCGGGGAATCGCCCGGACTCTAGCAGCGTCCCCGGCCGGGAGCGAGGCCGGTATTCCCGGGCGCGCGGGCCCCCGGAGCGGGATTCCCGGCCCCGTCGATCACGACTGCGACGGATCCTCGAGGTAGGTGTAGCCCCCGAGCCCCTCCTCGTAGAACCGCAGGAATCGCCCTGCCTGCTGGTCGCAGATCCGGCCGTCGCGGACGGCCTGCTCGATCGCGTCCCGGAGCCTCTGGACGAGGTGCTCGGGGTCGAATTCGACGTAGTCGAGCACCTCGCGGACGGTGTCACCCTTGATCACCGCGTCGAGCACCACCTCGCCCCGGGCGTCGGTGCTGACGTGCACGGCGTTGGTGTCGCCGAACAGATTGTGGAGGTCGCCGAGGATCTCCTGGTAGGCGCCGATGAGGAACGCGCCGAGGTAGTAGGGCTCGTTCTGCCAGGCGTGGAGGGGAAGCGTGCGCTTCACGTCGCGGCGATCGATGAACTGGTCGATCTTGCCGTCGGAGTCGCACGTCACGTCGCCGAGGACGCTCTCCCGCGTGGGCCGCTCGTCCAGCCGGTGGATCGGCATCACGGGAAAGAGCTGCTTGATCGCCCAGCTGTCCGGGATCGACTGGAAGAGGGAGAAGTTGCAGAAGTAGGTGTCGGCGAGGAGCGCCGTGAGCCCCTCGAGCTCCTCCGGCACGAATTCCATCTGCCGGGCGAGCTTGGAAATCCTCCGGCAGATCGACCAGTAGAGGTTCTCGACCGCCGATCGCTGGTCGAGGGGCAGGTAGCCGCTGGCGAACAGGCTCATGGCCGTCTCCAGGGCCTGCTGGGCGTCGTGGTAGCTCTCGAGCACGTTGCGGACGTTGAGGTTCTGGTAGGTCTCCATCAGGTCGTGGAGCGGCTGCTCCGCCTCGGCGGGGGGCTCGGCGACCTCGCCGTGGCCGCCGTGCTCGGAGATGCCGAGAACCCCGAAGATCAGCATGCTGTGGTAGGCCACCACCGCCCGGCCGCTCTCGGAAACGATCGTCGGATGCGCCACGCCCGCCTCGTCGCAGGCGTTCTGCACGTGGTAGACGACGTCGTTGGCGTATTCCTGCAGGCTGTAGTTGACGCTCGACTCGAAGTTCGTCTGCGAGCCGTCGTAGTCGACCCCCAGGCCGCCGCCGACGTCGAGATAGCGCAGGCCCGCCCCGCGGCGCACCAATTCCGTGTACATCCGCGACGCCTCGGTGAGGGCGGCCTTGATGTGCCGGATGTTGGTGATCTGGCTGCCCTGGTGGAAATGGAGCAGCTGGAAGCAGTCCTGCATCCCGCGCGACACGAGGAGATCGAGACCGCGCAGCAACTCGCTGGCCGTGAGGCCGAACTTGCTGCGGAAGCCCCCCGAGGCCTGCCAGCGGCCGCTGCCGCGGGCGGCCAGCTTGACACGCATGCCGATGCGCGGGCGCACGCCGATCTTCTCCGCGTAGTCGAGGATCAGCTGCAGCTCGGAGAAGCGTTCCACCACGGGGATGATGGTCCGCCCGATCTTCTGGGCGAGCATCGCCGTCTCGATGAATTCGGCGTCCTTGAAGCCGTTGCAGATGATCGGGGTCTCGTTGTCGGCCAGGGCGATGACGGCGAGCAATTCGGGCTTGCTGCCGGCCTCGAGGCCGAAGCGGTACGGGCTGCCGAAGCGGAGCACCTCCTCCACCACCTGCCGCTGCTGGTTGACCTTGATCGGGTAGACGCAGCAGTACTCGCCCCGGTAGCCCGACTCCTTCATCGCGGTGGAGAAGGCACCGTGGATCTCACCGAGCCGGTGCTCGAGAATCTCGGCGAAGCGCAGGAGGATGGGGAGGTCGATGCCGCGCACCTGGAGCCGGTCCACGAGCGACTTCAGGTCGATCGACTTGGTGGGATCCTTGTCGGGATGGACCAGCAGGTGCCCGTTGGGACCGACGGAAAAGTAGCCGTTGCCCCAGCGCGCCACCTCGTAGAGTTCGGTGGCGTCCGCGGTCGTCCACTGCTCGACGTCGAGATCCGATGCCATGGAGGCGCTCCGCTGGTGGCTCGTGGCGGACGGCCGGAAGGCGAGCCCGTCCCCATGCGTGGAGTGTATCGTCGCCGCGTCGTCCGACCATGCCAATCCGGCCGACGACCGGCGTCAGACGCGCGCCCGTGCCCACCGCGCGCCGAGGAAGATCGCCGCCATCGCCACCCCCCGGCAGGCGAGATCGGCGGCCATGGCGTACCACGCGCCGACCGCGCCGAGCCCCCAGCCCGGGAGGCCGCCGCCGCCCGGCAGCGCGACGGCCGGCCAGGCCAGGAGCATCGCCGCCGGCAGGCGGACGAGGATCAGCCCGAGGAAGTTGACCACCAGCGGCGGCCGGGTGATCCCCGCCCCGCGCAGGCCCCCGGAAAACACCATCAGCATCGCCAGCGGCGGCTGGGCGAAGGCCACGATCCGCACCAGCCGGGACGTGAGCGCGGCCACCTCGGGCTGCTTTCCGGGCCCCCCCACGAACCACTCCGCCAAGGGGTCGGCGGCCGCCAGGAACACCCCTCCCATCGCCGACATCAGCGTCACGCAGGCCACCGCCGCCAGCAGGACGCTGCGGCGGGCCCGGCGTTCCTCCCCTGCCCCGAGGAATTGCCCGGAGAGCGTCGCCGCGGCCATGCCGAAGGCGCTGCCGGGCAGGAAGGCCAGCGATTCGATCGTGATCGCCACCGAGTGGGCGGCGGCGTCGACGTCGCCGAGCGAGTTGACGATCGACAGGAACCACAGATGGCAGACGGCGTTGCCGAGCACGTCCGCGGCCGCGGGGAGGCCGACCGCGGCGATCCTCCGCTGCCAGCGGGGATCGGGGCGCAGGTCGGCGAGGGTGGGGCGGAGGAAGCCGTCGCGCCGGACGACGAGGACGATGATGCAGGCCGCGCCCAGGCAGTAGCCGACGAGCGTGCCCCAGGCCAGCCCCTGCCATCCCAGCCGCGGCAGGCCGAACGCCCCCGCGGCCAGGGCGAAGCTCGCCCCCGCGTTGCCGAGGTTGACGACCGTCATCGACACCAGACCGCCCACCATGTCGCCGGCGCCCCGCAGCACCGCGACGCCGACGGCGATCACCATCATCGCCGGCAGGGCGGGGAGGACGATCGCCAGGTATTCCAGCGCCAGGGCCGAACTCTCCTCGGGCAGTCCCATGCCGCGCACCAGTCGCGGCCCCGCCACCCACGCCACCCCGCCCAGCGCCACCGTGAGCAGCACGCCCACCAGGAACGCCTGGGCCGCGGCGCGGCGGGCGCCCGCCAGATCGCCTGCCCCCACGCAGCGGGCGACGAGCGCGGTGGCCGCCACGGCGGGGAGGGCGAAGAGCCCCGGGAGAAACGCCAGTGCGTAGGCGGCCAGTCCCACCGCCGCCAGATAGGAGGGCCCCTCGAGGAGGTTGCCGGCCAGCCACTTGTCGGTGAATCCGACCGACAGCGCGAGCACCTGCTCGAGGAGCACCGGCAGCACCAGGCGCACGACGGGACGGACCGTCCCCTCGAGCGCCGCCACGCCCCCGGCAGCGCGGGGCGCCGCAGCGCCCCCCTCGTGCCCGGGGAGCTCGCCGCTCAGGCGAACAACTCCTTGATCACCTTGCCGGCGTTGGCGATCTTCATCGGCCGGCCGTTCTTGGCGGTGAAGGTCGTCTCCAGGGAGATCCCCAGCGACTTCAGCACGCTGGCCATGAGGTCCTGGGAGGAGTAGGGCTCCGTCACCACCTCCTTGCCGTCGGAACTCGTCTCGCCGACCACCACGCCACGCTTGAATCCGGCCCCGCCGACGGCCACCGTCCAGCTGCGGGCCCAATGGTCGCGGCCGCCGTTGCCGTTGATGTTCGGCGTCCGGCTGAATTCACCCATCCACACCACGGCGGTGTCGTCGAGCATGCCGCGCTCGGAGAGATCCTCGATCAGCGCGCTCATCGCCTTGTCGAGCTCGGGGAGCTTGTTGTCGGAGAGCGTGCGGAAGATGTCGGCGTGGTTGTCCCAGCCGCCGAGGTCGACCTCCACGAACGGCACCCCCTGCTCCACCAGCCGGCGCGCCATGAGGCAGCCGCGGCCGAAGCCGGTGTTGCCGTAGCGCTCCTGCACGTCGGACGGCTCCTTCGAGACCTTGAAGGCCTCCATCTGCTCGCTGCGCAGGATCTTGATCGTCTTGTCGAGGACCTTGGCGTGATCCTCGGCCGAGGGGCCGCGCTTCTCGCCGATGAACTTGCCCTCGATCGCGTCGAGCATCTCGAGCCGCTGCGAGAGCCGCGAGGGATCGATCCCCATGTCGAGGTTGCGCACGTTGCCGTTGGAATCGACCACGAACGGCGCCCACGTCATGCCGAGGAAACCGGGGCCCACGCTGCCGCCGCCCACCGAGACGAAGGGGGGGATCTCGAGGTCGGGCACCGTGTCGGCCAGCTCATGGGCGATCACGGCGCCGTAGCTGGGATGCTCGACGTTCGGATTGGGCACGTAGCCGGTGTGCATGTAGTAGCGGCCGCGCATGTGGTCGGCCTCGCGGGTGCTCATCGAGCGGACCAGCGCCATGTGGTGCATCTGCTTGGCCATCAGCGGCATGTGCTCGCTGATCTGGATGCCGTCGGCACTGGTGGAGATGGGGCGGAACGGCCCCCCGGTCGAGGCCCCAGGCTTGAGATCCCAGATGTCCATGGTGCTCGGGCCGCCCCCCATCCAGAGCAGGATCGCCGCCTTGTGCCGCTTCTTGAGGTCGGCCGCGTTGGCGAGGATCGAGTTGGTGAAGGCGGTCGCCGGGCCGGCCAGCGCCGCGGCGCCCGCGAGGTGGCTCATGAGATGCCGGCGGCTCATCCCGTCGACGGTGAAAAGCGGCAGGGCCATGGGAGAACCTCCGGTGCTGGAAAGGCCGGTCACCCGGTCAGTGGTTGATGATGAACTCGTTGGAATTGAGCACGGCCCACCACACGTCCTGGAGGGCACCGACGGCATCCCCCTTGCGTGCGACGAGGAGTTGGTTGGCGAGCCCCACCTCCTTCTTCGTCGGCTTCCGCGCCAGCGCGGCTGCATAGAGGGCGTCGATTTTCTGCGGGTTCGACAGCCCCGAGGAGGCGATCCGGTCGAGGAAGCCCCCCTTGCCGGTCGAGGTCGCGGTCTTCATCAGCTCGCCGTTGAACATCATGAGGACCTGCGGGATCGAACCGTTGAACGTGGTCGCCTCGTCCCCCTCGTCGGTGCCGAAGGCGATGATGAACTGCGAGAGCCATTCGTCCTTCTTGCGTGCGGCCTTCTCGCCGTTGTCCTCGGCCTCGTCGGCCGCGGTGGCGGTGAGGAGCGACTGATAGAGCTCCTCGGGGCGCATCTGCCGCAGGTAGAAGTGGGAGAAGCGCGGCTTCTCGCCGATCGAGGGATCGTCGACGCCGTTGCCCTTCCCGACCTTGCTGGAGAGGGCGTAGGCCCGCGAGAGCGTGATCCAGCGGATCAGTTCCTTGACGTCGAAACTCTGCTCCCGGAAACGCTCCGCGAGCCCGTCGAGGAGCTCGGGGTGCGACGGGGCGTTGTGGTCGCCGAGGTCGTCCACCGGCCGGGTGAAACCGTAGCCGAAAAAGTGGCTCCAGGCGCGGTTCACCGCGGCCTTGGGCATCAGCGGGCTGTCGACGATCAGCTCCGACAGCACGCGGCGGCGGTTGACGCCGTAGGTGGTGCCGTCCTCCATGGTCGCGGGCAGATACCCGCTGGGGTCGACCGCCGTGCCGTCGACGAACACCGGGAAGGCCATCTTCATCTGGCCGTTGCGGAGCTCGTAATACAACTCGGCCTGCGACGCATCCCCCCCCTCGCCGGCCCAGTCCTCGTCGACGATCTCGATCGCCTGCACGTCGCGCGTGCCCTCGAAGCGCCTCAGCGAGCGCACCTGGCGGAAGAAGGCGTTGAGCTCCCAGAACTGATTCTGTTTGCCCTTGTTGAAGGGGTGGTTGTGGCACTGCGTGCACTGCACCTGCAGGCCGAGGAACACCTGGGCGGTCTTCGCGGTGGCCTGGATCCCGTTCTCCTCGAGCTTGCCGGAGAGGAAGTTGGTCGCGCCGTTGAAGTCCTTCTCCCCCGCCTTGTTGACGCCCGTGGCGGTGACCAACTCCGTCACGAACCGGTCATAGGGCATGTTCTTGGAGAAGGCACGCTTCAGCCACTGCCGCATCCCCGGGCGGTTCACGTTGTCGTTCTCGGTGCTGCGGCCGATGAGGACGGTGGTCCACACGTCGGCCCAGTTGCGGGCGTACTCGTCGACGTAATCGTCGCCCAGCAGGCGCGCGACCAGTGCGGCGCGCTTCGACGGCGTGCTGTCGGAGACGTACGCCTCCAACTCGGCCGTCGTGGGGATGCGGCCGATGATGTCCAGATGCACCCGCCGGCACCATTCCTGATCGGTGGCGGCGTCGGAAGGCTTGAGCTTGGCGTCGGCCCACCCCGCCGAGATCTGCTCGTTGATGAACTTCACCTGCGCGATGCCGAAGTGATCGTCGGCGTCGCGGTCCTTGGGGCCGGCCGCGCGGGCGGTGGCGGAGAGGCCCGGCACCGGAACGAGGCCGGGGGCCGACAGGCCGATCACGGCGATCGCCAGGGCGATCCGGCGGCAGCGGGCAACGAGCGAGGTGGGGATTGGCATCGGTCTGTCCGGCTTCCTGCCGCGGAGCGTGTCGCCGGACCGTGGCTCGCGCCTCCCCAGGCTCGGCGCGATCGAAAGCCGAGTGGCGCGGGGCGGCGAAAGCACCGGCCGACGTCCGCCGCGAGCGTTGCCCCTCGCTTCACGGCGGCCCGACGGAGGGCTCGCCGGAAATCATACACGCGGAAGGGCCGCCGATCCAACGCCGCGCACGAACGCGGCGGGGCCGGGCCGGTCGCCGAGGGCGATCCCGCCCCCGGAGGCGTCGTCAGGCCGCCCGGATCGCCCGGCTCAGGTCGTCCCCGCCCCGCGGGAGGGGCGACGGGCCTGGACCTTGGGGGCGGAGCCCCCTTCCACCCGCGGGCCGCTCCCGACGAATTCCAGCACGGCCCGCGGACCGGCGTCGCCCAACCGGGGCGTGGCGAGCTTGAAGATCCGGGTGTAGCCACCGGGACGGTCGGCGAATCGGGGGGCGATCTTCTCGAAGACGATCCGGGCCGCCTTCTTGTCGCCCAGCAGCCGGATCACGCGCCGACGGGCGGTCACGGCCGGCGCCACCGCCTGCGCCCACTGCCGCCACTGCTCGCTCTCGCGCCACCGCTTCCAGGCGTCGGAATCGCGCGCCGCGGTCGAGGCGAAGGGCTTGGCCTTCTCGGCCGAGGCCAAGCCGCGCTTGGCGATCGTGATGCAGCGTTCCACGAGGGGCCGCACCTCCTTCGCCTTGGCCACCGTCGTGATGATCCGCCCCGCGACCTTCGGCGCGCCCGGCTCGTCGGCCTCGGTGTCGCGTTCGGTGAGCATCAAGGCGGCGGCGAGATTGCGCAGGAGAGCCCTCTGGTGGGCGGGGCTGCGGCCGAGCACGCGGCCTTTGCGACGATGACGCATGGAAATGATCCTCGGAAATGGACGAAAGCGGCGGGGACGGGGACGGTGGCGGGGGGGCGATCAGGCCTCCACCGGCGACATCCCCAGTTTGAGGTCGTGTTCGGCGAGCTTGGCCTCGATCTCCTCGGCCGTCTGGTCGCCGGCGTTGCGCATCTCGAGCACCTGCTCGCGGGTGAGGGCCACGAGGTCGGACACCTTGCGAATCCCCGCGGCCACGAGGCAGTTCTGGGCGCGCACCGACAACTCCAGCTGCTGGACATCCCAGCCCAGGACCGTATCGCGGCCCGGCTTGAGCTTGGTCCAGTCGATGACCGGGGGCAGGCTGACGGCCGGGCCCTGCTGCGTGTACCCGACGAAGGGATTGAGGTGCTTGCGGAGAATCTTGGCCGCTTCCACGAGCGCCATCTCGGGCGTCACGGTGCCGTCGGTCCAAATCTCCATCGTCAGCTTGTCGTAGTTCGTCTTCTGGCCGACGCGGGTCTCCTCGACCTCGTAGCGGACGCGGGTCACCGGGCTGAACACCGCATCCACCGGGATGATGCCGATTTCCTGGGCGTCGGGGCTGTGCTCGCTGGCCGGAACGTAGCCGCGGCCGTTCTCGACCACCATCTCCAGCTCGAAGGGCACGTCGTCGGTGAGCGTGGCCAGGACGAGATCCTTGTTGACCACCTCGACGGCTTCGTCGGTCTGGATGTCGGCGCCGGTGACGGGGCCCTTGGTGCTCTTCTCCACGCGGATCACGCGCGTCGAATCGCTGTGGTTCTTCACCACCAGGCTCTTCACGGCCAGCACGATGTCGGTGACGTCCTCCTGCACCCCTTGGATCGTGGTGAACTCGTGCAGCGCGCTGCCGACCTTGATCTGGGTGACGGCACTGCCCTCGAGGCTCGACAGCAGGACGCGGCGCAGGCTGTTGCCCACGGTGGTGCCGAAGCCGCGCTCGAACGGCTCCGCCACGAACTTGCCGTACGTCGACGTGAGCGACTTGGCGTCGGTCGTCACCGAGCCCGGGAGTTCGAGTCCACGCCAGCGGATGTGCATGCGAGTCTCCTTGCGTTGGGCCCGGCGGCGGATCGCGACGCGGCGCCGGGGAGCAGTTCGTGCGGGAGGGGCGGAAGCGGAGGCGGAGGCGAAAGCGGAGGCGAAAGCGAAAGCGGAGGAGCGGAGGGCGGCAGTCGCACCGTCACTTCGAGCACAACTCGATGATCAGGTTCGCCTGCACCGGGATCGAGACGTCGTCGGCGGAGGGAAGACGGTCGACCCGCACCTCCGGCACGCCGGCGTCGGAACGCGACAGGAAGTCGGGAACCTCGCGCCGGTGCGACGACATCGCGGCGTGAACGAGCTGGAGGCTCTTGGTGCGGTTCTTGACGCGGATCAGGTCGCCGGCCCGCACGAGATAACTCGGCACGTCGACGCGGCGGCCGTTGATCGTGATGTGGCCGTGAAGCACCATCTGCCGCGCGGCGGCCCGGGAGGTGGCGAATCCGACGCGGTGGATGATGTTGTCGAGGCGCCGCTCGAGGAGCGACATCAGCGTCTCGCCGGTGTTCCCCTTGCCGCGCTCGGCGCGGGCGAAGTAGGTGCGGAACTGCCGCTCGAGGACGCCGTAGAAGTGCTTCACCTTCTGCTTCTCGCGCAGATGGATGCCGTACTCCGTCGGCTTGCCACGCCGCTTCTGCACCATGCCCGGCGGGGTGCTGCGCCGCTCGAAGGCGCACTTGCCGGTGTCGCACCGGCTGCCCTTGAGGAACAGTTTGAGGCCGTCGCGACGGCAGAGGCGGCAGACAGGTCCGGTGATGCGTCCCATGGATTCCGGTTCTCGTTCTCGGGTGGCTCCCCGCGCCCGCGGGCACGGAGGGGGTTCGGTGGGTGGACGGGGTCCGGCGGGGCCGGGGGGGGATCAGACGCGGCGCTTCTTCGGCGGACGGCAGCCGTTGTGCGGCAGCGGGGTGATGTCCTCGATGCTCTTGACGTTCATGCCAGCGGCCTGCAGGGCGGTGATCGCGCTCTCGCGGCCGCCGCCCGGGCCGCGGACGCGGACCTCGAGATCCTTGACGCCGAACTTCGCCGCCTTCTCGGCCGCCTGCTGGGCGGCACACTGGCCGGCGAACGGCGTCCCCTTGCGGCTCCCCTTGAAGCCGCACGTGCCGCCGCTGGCCCAACAGAGGGTGTCGCCCTTGGTGTCGGTGATGGTGACGGTGGTGTTGTTGAAGCTGGCGGTGATGTAGGCGATCCCCGCCGACACGCTCTTCTTCTTGGTCTTGGCTACCTTCGACATGAATCCTGCTTTCCGGGATGGTGCTCCGAGTTCCCCGACACCGCGACAGCGGCCGTCATCGCGGCCGCGCGCCCGCCGCCGTCACGATCACTTGAGATCCTTCACGCCCTTCTTGCCGGCGACCGTCTTCTTGGGCCCCTTGCGGGTGCGGGCGTTGGTACGGGTGCGCTGCCCGCGGACGGGAAGCCCGCGCCGGTGCCGCAGGCCGCGGTAGCTGCCGATGTCCTTGAGACGCGACACGTTCTGGGCCACCTGCCGCCGCAGCTGCCCCTCGACGACGTAGTCCTTGTCCATCAGCGCCGCCAGCCGGGCCAGTTCGTCCTCATGGAGATTCCGCGCCAGCCCCTCGGGATCGACCCCAGCCTTGTGGCACAGCTCCCGCGCGATCCGCGGACCGACGCCGTAGAGGTACTGGAGGGAGTAGAAGGTCTTCTTCTCCGACGGAATGTCGACGCCGAGGAGACGAGGCATGGGAGGGGATCTCTGTGGGCTTCGCTGTCTGGCAGCGGTCGCTGGGAACGGACTGACTCGAACGGGGAACGTGAATTCGATCCGCGACACCGCCGGGATTGCAGTCCCGGAGAATCGCGCTCCGGGGAATCGCGCCCCGGAACCGCGCCCTGGTGAATGCCGCTGCGGCGCCGCACCGACCTCCGGCCCGCCCCGGAGAGGCGGCGACCGGACGATGCGGAGCGGCGAGCGACCGCCACCGGGAGGCAGGGAGCCGTGCCCGGCGGCGCGTCTTCCGACCGTCACCCCTGCCGCTGCTTGTGGCGCGGATCCTCGCAGACGACGAAGACCACGCCACGACGACGAACGATCTTGCACTTGTCGCAGATGCGACGGACGCTGGCGCGGACCTTCATGCGTGCGTTCGTGGCGGCGGCCGCCTACGCCTTCAACGGGGACACTGGGAGTCGTTCGGAAAGTCCTAAACTATAGGTACAGCGCCCCCCCAACCACAAGGGGTGGCCGGCGAAACCGGGCAAGCGAGCCCTCCGGGGGGCCGCCGCCGCGGGCGGGACCGCCCCGGCGGGACGGAAAAACGCCCCGCCCGGCCCGCGTCACGGCCGTGCCCGGGCCGGATCCCCCCCGGCGCCCCGGGGGGGTCACACGGGCGCCGATTCGCCCGCGTCGGGACCGCGCGTCAGCACCTCCGGGCCCTCCTCGGTGATCGCGATGGTGTGCTCGAAATGGGCACTCGGCAGGCCGTCCACGGTGGACTGCGTCCAATGGTCGGGCATGAGCCGGACCTTCTTGGTGCCCATGTTGACCATCGGCTCGACCGCGATCACCAGGCCGGTCTCGAGCTCGAAATCGTAGTTGCGCCGGAAGGCCGGCGAGCAGTAGTTGGGAACCTGCGGGTCCTCGTGCATCTTCCGACCGATGCCGTGGCCGACGAAGTTCTCGACGACCGAGAAGCCGCGGTCGCGGACGAACGTCGCCATCTCCGTCGCCACGTCGCTCCAGCGGCTCCGCTTTCCCATCAGGTCGATCGCCAGGTCGAGCACGCCGCTGGTGCACTCGAGCAGGCGACGGGCATCCTCCGAGATCTCGCCCACGGGATGCGTGCGGGCCGAGTCGCCGCACCAGCCCCCCACGCTGCAGCCGGTGTCGATGCTGACCACGTCGCCGGACCGCAGCACGCGCGGGCCTGGGATGCCGTGCACGACCTCGTCGTTGACCGAGATGCAGCACACCGCCGGGAACGGCACCTTCCCCGGCACGCCCTTGAACAGCGGCACGGCGGAGTTGCGGGCGAAGAACGCCTCCACGGCGGCGTCGATCTCGCCGGTGGTGATTCCGGGCCGGACCATCGCCGCGGCCACTTGATGCGCGCCCCACACGACCAGGCCCGCCCGGCGCATGAGGGCGATCTCACGCTGGGATCGGAGATTCACCACGGCGGGAAACACCTCGTGCCGGTGCCGAACCCGACGCGCCCCACGCCCGCCGTGGGAGCCGTCGCCGCGCCGGCGGCCGCAGAGGGGAACTATAGCAGCCCTGCCACCGGGCCGCCCGGCCGCCGATCAGGTCCGGGGCGCACGTCGGCCGAAGCGCACCAGCGCCCGCTGGACGCGGGCGAAGACCTCGTCGGCGTCCCCGAGGCCGTCGATCGTGGCCAGTTTTCCCTGCTGGTCGTAGTAGTGCAGCAGCGGGGCGGTCTGGGCCTCGAAACTGGCGATCCGCTTGGCGAAAACCTCGGGATTGTCGTCCGCCCGCCGGCGGGCGAGCATCCGCCGAACCAACTCCTCGCTGGGCACCGAGAGTTCGAGCACCCCGTCGACGCTCATCGCGCGGCGTTCCAGGAGCTCGTCGAGGGCGGAGGCCTGCGGCAGCGTCCGGGGAAAGCCGTCGAGGAGGAAGCCGGCCCGGCAATCAGCGGCCTCCAGCCGCTTGGTGACCATCCCCAGGATCATGGAGTCGGGGACGAGATGCCCCTGCTCCATGAACGAGGCGGCCCGCAGCCCTTCGGCGGTGCCGCTGCGCACCTCGGCCCGGAGCATCTCGCCGGTGGAAAGGTGCGGCACCTTGAGCTGCTCGACCAACCGCTGGCACTGCGTCCCCTTCCCGGCTCCCGGCGGTCCGATGAGGATGATCCGCATGTCGGACCCGCGCTGGCTGGTGGGAAGGGTGCGACAGCTGCCGGGGCCCGCCGGACGATGCCCGGCGTCGCCGACGCCGCGCCCCCGCCCGGGCCCGGGGGCGGCTCAGGACTTCTCGAGAAGGCCGGTGTAATTCCGCATCACGAGATGGCTGTCGATCTTCTGCACGAGATCGAACGCCACGCTCACGGCGATGAGGAGCCCGGTGCCGCCGTAAAAACTCGCGATCTGCGCGGGGATCCCCAGCGCCCCGCCCACGATGGTGGGGATGATCGCCACGAGCGCCAGGAACCCGGCCCCCACGTAGGTGATCCGCTCCATCACGCGCTCCAGGTAGTCGGCGGTGCGCTTGCCGGGCCGGTAGCCGGGGATGAAGGCGCCGAAGTTCTTGAGGTTGTCGGCCACCTCCTTCGGATTGAAGGTGATCGCCGTCCAGAAGTAGCAGAAGAAGTAGATCAGGGCCACGAACAGCGCGTTGTAGAGGAACGACTGGCCGCGGGTGAAGGAATCCTGCAGCGCCCCGAGCACCGTACTCGACGGGAACGCGGCGTGCAGGTACTGGAAGATCATCTGCGGGAACAGCAGGAGCGAGCTGGCGAAGATGATCGGCATCACGCCGGCCTGGTTGACCTTCAGGGGAAGGTACTGGCGGGTGCCGCCGTAGACGCGCCGCCCGCGCACGTGCTTGGCGCTCTGCGTGGGGATGCGCCGCTGCCCCTGCGTCATGAAGACGACGCCGGCCACCACCCCCACGAACAGGGCCACGAGCACGAGGATCGTCTCGATCCCCATCTTCCCGCCCCCGCCGCCGAGCTCCCAGTTGGTGTCGCCGGCCAACTGCACCAGGGCGCTGGGCATCCCGGCGAGGATGCCGGCCATGATGAGCAGGCTGATGCCGTTGCCGATCCCGAACTCGTCGATCTGCTCCCCCAGCCACATGAGGAAGATCGTGCCCGCCGTCATCGTCATGACGGCCACGAACTGCCAGATGAACGGCAGCTTTCCCCCCACGAGAAAACCGGCCTGGATGAGGGGCTTCTCGCCGGCGGCGGTGTTCGCCAGGAACGCGACGTAGGCCCAGCTCTGCACCAGGCAGATGAGCACCGTGGCGTAGCGGGTGTACTCGTTGATCTTCTTCCGGCCCGCCTCGCCCTCCTTCGTCAGGCGCTCCAGCGGCGGCCAGACGGTGCCGAGGAGTTGGAAGATGATGGAGGCCGAGATGTAGGGCATGATGCCCAGGCCGAAGATCGTCGCCTGCGACAACTGGCTGGCGGAGAACACGGCCACCGTCTTGAGAACGTCGGCGAATCCGCCCGCCTCGCGGCCGAAGGCGGCCATCGCGTCCGGATCGATGATCGGCAGCGGCACCTGCCAGCCGACGCGGTAGATGGCCAGCAGGCCGAGCGTCAGGAGGATCTTCTGACGCAGTTCCGGGATGGTGAAGATGATGCGCAGCTTCTCGAGCACGGCAACGACTCCTGCTGACCGCTCCACCCTGACGTCACATGCCCGCCGGCCGAACCACCCGGTTCACCGTCGATCGCGGCGCTCGCCAGGTTCTCCGGGGAAGGGGCACTCCGATGTGGGGCCTTCCGCTCGCGGACACCGTCGGGTGGTCGGGGCGGTCCCTGCCGCGATCCACCCGTCCGGCCGTTCCCTCCGCGCGGGCGCCTCGACGCCCGGACGACGGGGGGACGACCGGCCCGTGGTCAATTGGCCGCCGGCTTTCTCCGTTCCGCCTTCTTCTGCTTCTTCACGACCGGAGCCGGGCCGGGGAGGTCGATCGCCTTGCCGCCGGCCGCCTCGATCTTGCTGCGGGCCTGCGCGCTGAAGTGGTGGGCCGAGACGGTGAGCGGCTTCGTGATCGCGCCGTCGCCGAGGATCTTCACCGAATCCCAGATCCCCTTGGCGAGCCCCGACGAGCGGAGGGTGGCCGGCGTCACCTCGGCCCCCGCGGCGAACGCCGTGTCGAGGTCCTGGACGTTCACGCAGGTCACGATCCGGCCGTGGCGGTTGTGGAATCCGCGCTTGGGGATCTGGCGGATGATCGGCATCCGCGCCCCCTCGAAGATCCCCGCGGCGCTCCAGCCGGCGAGCTGGCCCTGGCCCTTGTGGCCGCGGCCCGAGGTCTTGCCCCGGCCCGAACCGGGCCCGCGGCCGACACGGAGGCGGCGCTTGTGCTTGTGGATGCCCTGATTGACGTCGTTGACCTTCATCGTCTCGTTTCCCGCGCTGTGAACCCGACCATCACCCGAACGCCACCCCTTCCCGGGGTGCGGCGCCGCCCCGGCGGGGCGGCCGCCTCATCACGACAACGTCACCCCGCGGAGCCGTTCCACCTCGGCCTTCGTCCGCAGCTGCTTGAGCGCCTCGAGGGCCGCCTTGACGAGATTCACCGGATTGGTGGAGCCGTGGGCCTTGCTGAGCACGTCACGGATCCCGGCCGACTCGCACACCGCCCGCACCGCCGCCCCGGCGATGATGCCGGTACCCGGGCTCGCCGGCAGCAGGATGACCTTCGCCGTTCCGCTCGTGCCCTCGACGCGGTGGGGAATCGAGCCGGCCTCGATCGGAACCTCGATGAGGTTCTTCATGCCGTCCTTGATCGCCTTCTCGACCGCCGGCGGCACCTCGTTGGCCTTGGCATACCCGCAGCCCACCTTGCCGCGGCCGTTGCCCACCACCACGAGACCCGCGAAGCTGAAACGCCGCCCGCCCTTCACGACGGTGGCGCAGCGCCGCACCTTGACGACCTTCTCGGCGAATTCGCCGCCGCGTTCGCCGCCGCGACCTTCGCGGGAATCCCCCCCGCGTCCCTGACTGCTGCTGCTCGACACGGTCTTCGTTGCTCCGGAAGGCTGGAACGCGGATGGATGGGAAGGGAAGGATCAGAACTCGAGGCCGGCGGCCCGGGCCGCGTCGGCAAGCGCCGCCACCCGACCATGGTAGCGGAAGGCCCCGCGGTCGAAGCACACCTTGGTGATCCCGGCCGCCCGGGCCCGCTCGGCCACGGCCTTGCCGATCGCCTCGGCGGCCTGCTTGTTGCCGCCGAACCCGACGGCGTCACGGAGCTGCTTGTCCATGGTGCTCGCCGCCACGAGCGTCCGCCCGGCGGCGTCGTCGATGATCTGGGCGTAGATGTGCTTGTGCGTGCGGAACACGGCCAGGCGGGGCCGCTCGGCGGTGCCGCGGATGCTGCGGCGGACGCGGAACCGGCGACGCATGCGCTGCCGGCGGATCGTGCGGGCGTGGTCCATGGGAGGATGACCGGAAGGGTTTCGGGAAGGGTTGGGGGAGGCGTGGGGCCGCGCGGGATGCCCCGCCGCGGCACCGGGCGTGGCTTACTTCGTGACCGCCTTGCCGGCCTTGCGGCGGACCTGCTCGTTCTCGTAGCGGATGCCCTTGCCCTTGTAGGGCTCCGGCTTGCGACGGGCGCGGACCTCGGCGGCGAACTGGCCCACGAGATGCTTGTCGATGCCCTTGATGACGATGTGGGTCTGGTCGGGGCAGGTCACGGTGAGGCCGGCGGGGATCGGCACCTGGAGTTCGTTGGCGAAGCCGACGCGGAGCTGCAGGACGTCCTTCTGGATGGCCGCGATGTACCCCACGCCCACGATCTCGAGCTTCTTCTCGTAGCCCTTCGACACCCCCTCCACCATGTTGGCGGACAGGGCACGCGTCAGGCCGTGCACGGCGCGCGAGACACGGTCATCGCCGCCGCGGGTCACCTTGAGGTGGCCGTCGGCCGGGTCGACGTGCACCTTCACCGCGGGGTGGACGCGGTGCTCGAGTTTGCCGAGCGGACCCTCGACCTTGAGGAGATCCCCCTCGATCGCGACCTTGACCCCCTTGGGGATCTGCACCGGAGCCTTCCCGATCCTTGACATCGCATCGACCTTTCGTTGATTCGACCGCAACCGCAGCCCGACCGCCCAGCCCGACCGTCCGCTCCATCCCGACCGATCACCACAGCTCGCAGAGCACCTCGCCGCCGAGCTTCCGCTGGCGCGCCTCGCGGTCGCTCACCACGCCGCTGCTGGTGGAGAGGATCGAGATCCCCAGTCCGCCGAGCACGGGACGGAGGCGCACCGACCGGCTGTACACGCGCCGCCCCGGGGAGCTGACGCGACGGATGTGGCGGATGAGCCGCTCGCCGTTGGGCCCGTACTTGAGCTCGAGCTGGAGCTTCGTCGCCGGCTCCCCCTCGACCTCTTTCCAGTCCCAGATGTACCCCTCCCGCTTCAGCACCTCGGCGACGCCGCGCTTGACCTTCGAGGTGGGAACCTCCACGAAGGCGCGTTCGACGCGCACCGCGTTGCGGATGCGGGTGAGCATGTCGGCGATGGGATCGGTCATCATGTCCGGAAGACCCTTGTGAAACGTTGAACCCTGACGTGCGTGTCTGCCTGCCTGTCCTGCACCCTGCCTCGTGCGTCGTCGTCGGTCGTACGGTGGCCGCCTCGCGTCCGCTCCCGACCCTCCGACCCCGCGGCGCCGGCCTCCGTCGCCGTCGCCCCCGTGCCGCCGTCCATCCGTCCCCGGGCCACACACGGTGACCGGAAAAGGAGGGACGCGCCCTGGATCACCAACTCGCCTTCTTCACCCCGGGAATGCAGCCCTGGTCGGCGAGTTTCCGGAAACAGATCCGGCACAGGCCGAATTTCCGGTACACCGCCCGGGGACGACCGCAGAGCATGCAGCGCTGCACCTTGCGGGTGGAAAACTTCGGCGGGCGTTTGGCCGCCGCGATCTTCGACTTGCTTGCCATGTCACCTTCCAACGCGGGCCGCCGTCGCGGCCCAGGTCCGATGCTTCCCGGTGGTCACCGGGCATGCCGCTACGCCGCGGCACCCCCGTCCTCGTCCTTCTTCAAAGGCACACCCATCGCCCGCAGCAATTGCCGGGCCTCGTCGTCGGTCCGCGCCGAGGTCACCAGCGTGATGTTCATCCCCTGCGGCCGCGTGTACTTGTCGGGATTGATCTCCGGAAACACCATCTGCTCCGACAGCCCCAGGCTGTAGTTGCCGTGTCCGTCGAACGCGGTGCTCGAGAGGCCGCGGAAGTCGCGCACCCGCGGCAGGGCCAGCGACACCAGGCGATCGAGGAATTCGTACATCCGGTTGCCGCGGAGCGTCACCTTGCAGCCGATCGGCAGGTTCTCGCGGAGCTTGAAGCCCGAGACGGCGGCCTTGGAGAGGGTGGCCACCGGCTTCTGGCCGGTCACCTGGGCCAGCGCCCCGATCGCCTCCTCGAGGAACTTCTTCTCCGTCACCGCCACCCCGACGCCCATGTTGACCACGATCTTCTCGATCCGCGGGATGGCGTGCGGGTTGGTGCGGTCGAGCGCCTTGCCCAGCGCCGGCCGGACGGTGTCCACGTAGTGCTGGAGGAGGCGCGGAGCGCCCGCGGGGGCATCCCCGCCCGAGCCGTCCGCCTGTGCCTTGGTCTTCTTCGCCATCGCAACCGTCCTTCCGAATGCCTGTCGGATACCCACCGAATGTCCCGCCCGTCGCCGCCGGCCGCGGCGCGGGTCACTTCTTCGCCGCGCGGAGCACCCCGAGGTCGGCGCCGCACTTCTTGCACATCCGCACCCGCCCGCCGTCGGCGAGGAGCTTCACCCCCAGCCGGGCCGCCTTGCCGCAGGCGCTGCACACGACGAGGACGTTCGACGCGTCGATCGGCATCTCCTTGCTGAGCCGTCCCCCCTGGGGATTCTTCTGGCTGCGGCGCATGTGCCGGTAGACGCGATTCACCCCCTCGACCACCAGCTTGCCGTCGGCGCGGCGCACCGACAGCACCTTGGCGCGCGTGCCCTTGGCGTTGCCGGTCTTGACCTCGACCATGTCGCCGGAACGGATCAACATCACACCACCTCGCTCGCCAGACTGACGATCTTCATGAAGTTGCGGTCGCGCAGTTCACGGGCCACGGCCCCGAAGATGCGCGTGCCCTTGGGATTCTTCTCGTTGTCGATGATCACGCAGGCGTTGGAGTCGAAGCGGACGTAGCTGCCGTCGTCGCGGCGCGTCGGCTTCTTGCAACGCACGATGACGGCCTTCACGACCGCCTTCTTCTTCACGTCGCTGCCCGGGATCACGCTCTTCACGCTGCACACGATGATGTCGCCGATGCCCGCGGTGCGCTTCTTGCTCCCGCCGAGCACCTTGAAGCACATCACCTCCTTGGCGCCGGTGTTGTCGGCCACGACGAGCCGGGTCTGCATCTGGATCATGTCGCGCCCCCTTCCCCTGCCTCACGGCCGGTGGCCGAGGCCTCCTCGGCCTTGGCGGCCGATTCCCTGAGCTGCGTCGCGCGGGCGCCGCTGCGGAGCTGGGCCAGATCGACGGCCGTGCTCTTGGCGACCACGCGGACGAGTTCCCACCGCTTCAGCCGGCTCCGCGGCCGGCACTCGATGATCTCGACGATGTCGCCCGGAGCCGAGGTCTCGTCCTCGTCGTGCACGTGGCAGACGGTGCGGCGGTGGAGGATCCGGCCGTACTTCGGATGCCGCACGACGCGCGGAATCTCCACCCGCCGCGTCTTCTTCGACGCGGCGCTCGTCACCGTGCCCTTCTCCACTCGCCTTGGCATGACTGTTTCCTGTCAGGACTGCTCGTGTGTGCCGTGTGTGTCAGACCCGCCCCGGGACGCCCGGGCCTGGGTCACTTGCCGCTCTGGGTGCGCTTCTGGAACCGCCGCCGGGAGGCGATCGCCCCCTTCCCGGGAGCCTTCACCTTCGCCCGCCCGGCCAGCCGCTTCTTCTTGGCGTGCTTCCCGTGGACGACCGCATCGTGCTGCGCCTTGACCTCGGCCGGGGCGCCGTCCGGGCCGGCCGCCGGCGCCACCACGCTGCCGCGCTGGCCGAGCAGCGTCTGGCAGCGGGCGATCGTGCGACGGTGCTTCCGCAGGTCGGTCGGCGACGCCAGCTTCTCGGTCTGGGCCTGGAGGCGCAGCTTGAAGAGGACTTCGGCCGCGTCCTTCCAGACCAGACGCACCTGCTCGTCGCTCATGTCGCGGAGTTCTTTGATCTTGGTCATCGCTGCTGCCCTTGGTCGGGGCCGTCCATTCCGGAAACCGTTCGATCGCCCGAGGCCGTCGCCCCCCGCCTCACATCGCCCGCCGCTTCACGAACCGGACGCGGATCGGCATCTTGTGGGCCAACCGCGCCAGGCACACCCGGGCCGCCTCCTCCGACACGCCGCCGATCTCGTAGAGGATCGTGCCCGGCTTGATGACCGCGGCCCAATACTCCGGCTCGCCCTTCCCCTTGCCCATGCGGGTCTCGAGGGGGATCGAGGTGACCGACTTGTGAGGGAAGACGCGCACGTACAGCCGGCCCTCGTTGCGGAGGTACTGGCTGGCCGCGATGCGCCCCGCTTCGATCGTGCCGCCGGCAGCCACCCGGCCTGCTCCGATTGGAGGCCGAAGTCGCCGAAGACGACGCGATTGCCGCGGGTGGCGTCACCTCTTATACGACCTCTTTGGCTTTTTCGGTGCTTGACCCTCTTGGGCATCAGCGCCATCGCCGCTCTCCTCGTACGTACCTTGGTTGACCCACACCTGAACCCCGATGTTGCCCTGCGCGGTCGGGGCCTCGCAGAAGCCGTAGTCGATCTTCGCGCGGAGCGTCGACAGCGGCATCGCGCCCGCGATCGCCTTCTCGCACCGCGACATTTCGGCGCCGCCGAGACGGCCCGCCAACTGGATCTTCACCCCCTTGGCACCCGAGTCCATGGTGGTGTCCATGGCGCGCTTCATGGTGCGCCGGAAGGCGGCCCGCTTCGAGAGCTGATCGCAGATGTCCTCGGCGATGAGCTGCGCCTGGATCTCCGGCCGCCCCACCTCCTCGACCTTGAGGTTCACGCGGCGGCCGAGCAACTCCTGCAGCTCGTCCTGCAGCCGGTCGACCTCCTGCCCCTTGCGGCCGATGAGCACGCCCGGTCGCGCCGAGTGGAGGATCACCTTCACCTCGTCGCGCGTGCGCTCGATCTCGACCTTCGGGATCGCCGCGGCGCGGTACTTCGACTTGATGAACTTGCGGACCTTGAAATCCTCCATGAGGAGATCGCGGAAGTCCTTCTTCGTCGCATACCAACGGCTCTTCCACGGCTCGGTGATGCCGGTGCGGAAGCCGACGGGATTGACCTTCTGACCCATGGGAACTCGTTCCTGACGGGATGATTCGGATCGGGTGGTTGCGGGGGGATGTGGATCGGGGCGTCAGTCGCCGGGATTGTCGAGGGCCACGCGGATGTGCGACATCCGCCGCTTGATGCCGAAGGCCATGCCCCGCGCCCGGGGGCGGATGCGCTTGAACATCGGCCCGCCGTCGACGCGGGCGTCGACGACCACCAGGTCGTCCACGCCGGGAGCCTGCTGGTGCTCGGCGTTGCCCAGCGCACTCTTGATCACCTTCTCGAGCATCCGCGCGCCGCGGTGCGGCTGGAAGCGCAGGATGTCGAGCGCCTCGTCGGCGAACTTGCCGCGGACGAGGTCGGCCAGAGCCCGCACCTTCCGCGGACTGATCCTCGCGAACTTGTGGATTGCCGTGTACGCCATGATGGATCCCTCGATTCAGCCGCCCCACCGCGACCGCGACCGGCCGCCGGGGGCGACGATCACTTCGCCGCCTCCTTGACCTTGCCGCCGTGGCCACGGAACGTCCGGGTCGGGGCGAATTCGCCGAGCTTGTGCCCCACCATGTCCTCGGTGACGAACACCTTCACGTGCTGCTTGCCGTTGTGGACCATGAACGTCAGCCCGATGAATTCGGGCACGATCGTGCACGCCCGCGACCAGGTCTTGATCGGGTCGCGCTTGCTGCCGCCGAGTTGCGCCTCGACCTTCTCGTAGAGGCGGGGGTCGACGTACGGCCCCTTCTTCGAACTGCGTCCCATGGTTCACCGAGAGGTCGCCCTCTCCCCTGCCCTGTTTGCGTTGACCGTGATTGGTGTGTCGTGCCGTCGTGTCGTGTGATGCCGTCGGTGCGTCGAGCCGGATGCGGCCCCGCCGCGCGTCAGCGCAGTTTCAACTGACCGTAGCGACGGCTCTTCCGCCGCCGCACGATCGAAGCCCCGGAGGGCTTCCGCGGCTTGCGGGTGCCGCCACCCTTCGCGCTCTTGCCGGTGGGGCTGACCGGGTGGCGCCCACCCTTGGTGCGGCCTTCGCCACCGCCGTGCGGGTGGTCGATGGGATTCATCGCCGTGCCGCGGACGTGGGGACGGATGCCCATCCACCGCTTGCGGCCGGCCTTGCCCAGCCGCACGTTCATGTGCTCGGAGTTACCGATGGCGCCGATGGTGGCCCGGCAGGCCGCCGGCACGCGCCGGATCTCGCCGCTGGGCAACGACAGCTGCGCCCACTGCTCCTCGCGGGCCAGCAGCACCGCGGCCGACCCCGCCGAGCGGCACATCCGACCACCGCGGCCGATCTGGAGCTCGACGTTGTGGACCTGCATCCCCAGCGGAATGGCCGACAGGGGCAGGCAGTTGCCGACCTCGGGGGGCGCGTCGGCCCCGCTGTGCACCGCCGCCCCCACCACCAGCCCGTCGGGGGCGAGGATGAAGCGCTTCTCGCCGTCCGCGTAGACCACGAGGGCCACGCGGCAGGTGCGGTTGGGGTCGTACTGGATCGAATCGACCTTGCCGGGGATGCCGTCCTTGTTGCGACGGAAGTCGATCAGCCGGTAGTGCTGCATGTGGCCGCCGCCACGGTGCCGCGCGGTGATCTTGCCCTGGTTGTTGCGCCCGCCCTTCTTGTGCTTCCGCTGGCGGAGGTGCTTCGGGGCCTCGGCGCCGGCGGTGAGCTCCTTGAAATCGGAGACCGTCGCGCCACGGCGGCCGGGGCTGGTCGGGTTGTAGCTGCGGATTCCCATGGTGTCGCTGGGCCTGCGGTGTGGGGGCCGGGGGTGCGGCCTAGAACAACTCGATCTTGAAATCGGGCTTGAGGGTGACGATCGCCTTCTTCCAGGCCTTGGCACTGGTGCGCCGCATACGGCTGCGCCGGGCCTTGCCCATGCGGTTCTGCACCGCGACCTTGGCCACCTCGACGTGGAACAACTCCTCCACGGCGCGGCGGATGTCGGCCTTGGTGGCGTCGGTGACGACCTCGAAGGAATACGCGCCGTTGCGCCGGGCGCGGTGCATCCCCTTCTCCGTGACGAGCGGGCGCACGATCACCTGATGCGGGGACAGCCGCGGATTGAGCGCCGGGGGCGGGGGAACGGGGACGGCCATGGATCACTCTCCTCGCTTGGTCTTGCGGGGGGACGGACGCGCGGCCGTCGCCGTCGCCGACGGCTTCGCCTTGGCGCGGGGGCGGCCACCGGCGGCACCCTTGGCGACCTTGGGGGCGGCCTTGGCGGCGGCGGAGGCCCGGAAGGCGTCGATCGCGGCGGTGGTCATCACGATCCGGCGCGGACGCAGGATCGTCCACGCGTTGAGATCGCCCACCGGAGCCACCGAGACGCCGTCGATGTTCCGCGCCGACTTCCAGAGGGAGTCGTCGTGCTTCTCCGGGGCGACGAGCACGGTGTGGTCGCCGAGCCCGAGGGCCCCGAGAAACTTGGCGACGGTCGCCGTCTTCGGGGCGTTCAACGCGAGCGAGTCGACCAGCCGCACCTCGTCGTCGGCGATCCGCGACGCCAGCGCCATGCGGGTCGCCGTCTGGAGGGCCTTGCGGGGCATGCGGAAACCGAAGTCACGGGGCCGCTTGGCGAAGATGTGGCCACCGCCGCGCCGCGTGCCGCTGCGCCGACCGCCGGCCCGCGCGTTGCCGGTGCCCTTCTGGCGGTAGAGCTTCTTCGTCGAACCAGCGACCTCGCCGCGCGACTTGGTGCGCTGCGTGCCCTGGCGGAGGTTCGCCTGGTACATCACGACGGCGTCGTGGAGGAGCTGCTTGTTGACCGAGGGCGCCAGCTCCGCCGGGTCGATCTCGTACGACCCGACCTGCTTGCCGCTCAGGTCGTAGACGGCCAGATTCACTTGCCACCTGCCTTCTTCTTCTTCGAGGTCGGAGCGCCGGGGCCGGCGACCTTCTTGATGAGGTTCGTCTGCCGGACCTCCACCAGGGTGCCGTTGGGGCCGGGCACCGCACCGCGGACGAGGAGCAGGTTGTGCTCCTTGTCGACGCGCACCAGACGGAGATTCCGCATCGTGGAACGCTCGTTGCCATAGCGGCCGGCCATGCGCTTCCCCTTGAAGACGCGGGCCGGCGAGGTGTTCATGCTCGTGCCGCCCTGGTGGCGGTGCACCTTCTTCACGCCGTGCGTGGCACGCTGCCCCTTGAAGCCGTGGCGCTTCATCACGCCGGCGGTGCCACGCCCCTTGGTGGTGCCGCAGACGTCGACGCGCTCCACCCCCTCGAAGAGCTCGACGGTGAGGCTGTGCCCCACCTCGATCCCCTCGGAGGTGCCGCGGAACTCGCGGATGTACCGCTGCGGCTCGCTGTCGGCCTTGGGCACGGCCGCCACGCCGGCGGCCGCACGGCGCTTGCCGCGCTTGCTCTCGAGCACCGCCACCTGACCGCGCACCGCCCGGCTGGCCAGACGCCGGGGCTTGTCGAGGAACCCGACCTGCACGGCGGCATACCCGTCGCGCTCGGGCGTGCGGAGGGCGAGAACCTTGCACGGCCCGGCCTCGATGACCGTCACCGGCACCACCGTGCCGTCGGCGTCGAACACCTGGGTCATGCCCACCTTGCGTCCCAAGAGCCCCTTGCGGGCAGGACGCTCCGCACCGGAATGTCGTGCAGCCATGTTCTCCGCCGTCGAAACACCCCCCGCACCGCCGTCGTGAAGACGGCGGATTGAAGGACATTTCCCGATCACGCTCGAAGCCGTTGGCTGCGGGAGCACCCCCCCCGACCGCCACACCCGACCGCACTGGGCCGGAGGGGACGATCACCCGGGGCGGGCCTTACCCGCGACGCCTTCCAAGCATGCCGTGCCGGACGCTCCTGATGAGGGGAAACCGATCTCGATGAGCCTTCAGCGGCTCACCTCGAAGAAGCCTTGATCTTGATGTCGACGCCAGCCGGGAGGCTCAGTTTGTTGAGGGCCTCGATGGTCTTGGCGGTCGCCTGGACGATGTCGATGACGCGCTTGTGCGTGCGGATCTCGTACTGCTGCCGCGCCTTCTTGTCGATGTGCGGGCTGGAGAGCACCGTGTAGCGCTCGATCCGCGTGGGGAGCGGAATGGGGCCGTGGACCTCGGAGTTGGTGCGCTTGGCGGTGTCGACGATCTCAGCGGCACTCTGATCGAGCACGCTGTGGTCGTACGCCTCCATGCGGATGCGGATGATTTCCTGTGCCGAACCTGCCACGGCTCTCTCCTCGCCCAGGGCCTGCGCCGACCGTACCGAACCCGCTCAACCCGCCCCGACCCGTCGCCCCCGCACCGGCCGTCACTCCCGGACGGGAGCGAACCGACACCGTGTGGAGCACACCGAAGCGGCGCGAACACGACTCCCGCATGCCCCCTCTCGCACACACCCGCGGCCGATGACGGCGCGGAGGAGCGACGGAAACGATGGCCACTCCCCTGCCACCCACGATCGCTGCGGCGATCGGGGATCACCGGAACCGGAGCACAGGGGAATGATGACGACGCCCTCCAGCGACCGAAAAACGGCCGCGGGCGTCGCTGCGGAATCGGAAGCCAGAAATCTATGACTGGCTGCCGACGGTGTCAACACGCCCCCCGGCCGCGGCGGGAATCGGTTTCCTCCGGGGCTCGGAGGGCCCGGGGGAGCATCGGCCGGAAGGCCGCCGGGAGTCCAGGGCCGGCCGGGCCACCGCTGCGGCCCAACCCCTCCTTTCAGGGGGTTTTGAAGCGGACCCCACGCCTCGCGGGGCCTCGCGGGGCGCCGACGGGTTTGGAATCGCCCCCGCGCGGGCTACCCTGGGCGCCATGAAAGCCCTCCTCCTCTCCGCGCCCGGCGCGCTGGCCCTGGCCGACGTCGACACCCCCACCCCAGGCCCGGGCGAGGTGCGGGTGCGCGTCGCGGCCTGCGGCATCTGCGGCAGCGACGTTCACGGCTACACCGGCTCCACCGGGCGGCGCATCCCGCCGCTGGTGATGGGCCACGAGGCCGCCGGCACCGTCGACGCCGTGGGCGCGGGCGTGGCCGATCTCGCCGTGGGGACGCGCGTGGCGCTCGACTCGACCGTGTTCTGCGGCGCGTGCGACCACTGCCGCCGGGGGCAGGAGAACCTCTGCACCGACCGGCAGGTGCTGGGGGTCTCCTGCGGTCTCTACCGCCGGCACGGCTGCTTCGCCGAGCAGGTGGTGGTGCCGAGGCGCGTCGTCTATCCGATCCCCGACACGCTCGACTTCGTGGCCGCCGCGCTTCTCGAGCCGCTCACGATCGCGCTCCACGCGGTGCACCTCGCCGGCGTCGGACCGGCGACCCGCTCGGCGGTGGTCGTCGGCGCCGGGCCGATCGGCCTGGCGTGCGTGGCCTCGCTTCGCGCGTACGGCGTGCCCAGGATCGCGGCGATCGACCTCGACGCGGGCCGGCTCGAACAGGCCCGGGCCCTCGGGGCCACCACGACCATCCCCGCCGGGGACGACGCCGGCACGCAGGCGGCCGCCTGGGGGACCTCGGGCCCCGACAGCGACGGCGCCGACGTGGTGCTCGAGGCGGTGGGGGCCACGGCGCCGGTACGCACGGCCATCGAGTCCTGCACCCGCGGCGGCACGGTCGTGCTCGTGGGCAACGTCTCCCCGGCGATCGACCTGCCGCTGCAGCTGGTGGTCACGCGGCAGCTGCGGCTGCAGGGATCTTGCTCCTCCGCCGGCAGCTACCCCGAGGCGATCCGGCTGGTGTCCGAGGGCACGATCGACCTCTCGGCCTTCGTCAGCCGCGTGGCCCCGCTCGACGAGGGGCCGGCCTGGTTCCAGCGGCTCCACGATCGCGAGCCGGGGCTCGTGAAGGTCGTCCTGCGTCCCTGAACGGGCCCGGCCGCCCCCGTCCCCACTCCGCGTCTCCTCGTCCCCACGCTCTTTCCCCCCCATGCCGAGCCCGATGACACGCCCCACCGGCCCTGCCCTCTTCGATCTCACCGGGCGCACGGCGCTCGTCACCGGCGCCAGCCGGGGCCTGGGCCTGCAGATGGCAGGCGCGCTGGCCCGGGCCGGGGCCGATCTCGTGATCACCGCGCGCAAGGCCGAGGACCTGGCCGCGTCGCGCGCCTCCCTCGAAGCCCACGGCCACCGCGTCTGGCCGCTGCCGCTCGACCTGCGGAGCGAGTCGAGCATCCGGGAGTGCGCCGCGGCGGCGATCGAGCACGCCGGGGCCATCGACGTCCTCCTCAACAACGCCGGCTGCAACATCCGCAAGCCGGCCGTCGACGTCACCTGGGACGACTGGAACACGATCCTCGACACCAATCTCCGTGGCACCTTCTTCATGGCCCAGGCCGTCGCGCGCCACATGATCCCGAGGAAGCGCGGGCGGATCATCAACATCGGCAGCGTGACGAGCGTCTTCGGATACGCCGGGCTGACCCCCTACTCCGCCAGCCGCGGCGGCGTGAAGCAGATGACGATGAGCCTCGCGGACGACCTCGGTCCCCACGGGATCACGGTCAACTGCCTCGCCCCCGGCTGGTTCCGCACCGCCCAGAACGACGTCATGTACCGGGATCCGGAGTGGATCGCCTACCTCGTCGAGCGGATCCCCCTCAAGCGCCCCGGCAGCGCGGAGGACCTCGACGGGGCGGTGGTGTTCCTGGCCTCCGAGGCCAGTGCCTACGTCACCGGCCAGACGCTGCTGGTGGACGGCGGCATCACGACCGGCTCGACGCGGGCCCTGCCGGCGAAGAAGCCCGACTGACGGCCCGACGCCGTCGCGGGTTCACCGCGGGGAGGCCCCCCTCCGACGACGGCGACGGGCCCGCGATGCCCGGCCAGCGACCGACCGAGGGATTCCCCATCATGTCCGCCCCCCCCACCACCCGCGGCGGCGAGCTGTTTTTTCCCGGGGCGGACGGCCCCTTCTTCGAGTGGTGGCCGGAGGACGGCGGTGGGGTGGCCGTCGATCTGCTGGCCGCCGAACTGTCGCGCCTGGCCTACGCGACGCTGCCCCGGATCGAGGCCGAGCTCGCCCGCATCGGCTTCGACCTTCTGGCCACGCTCGAAAGCCGGCGGCTGTTCACGGCCCGGGCCGCCGCCGACGGCTTCGTGTGCCGCGATCCCCGCGGCGGCACCACCTTCGCCGTCTTCCGGGGCACCGAGACGGGCAACGTCGACGATCTCCTCGCGAATCTGCTCGTCGATCCCTTCGAGTGGCGCCCCGGCGTCGTCGTCCACCGCGGCTGGGGCCTGACGTTCGACGAACTGCGTGGGCCACTGGAGCCGTGGGCCCGCGCTGCCGACGGCCGCCTCGTCGCCGCCGGCCACAGCCTCGGCGGGGCTCTGGCCACGCTCTGCGCCGTCGACTTTCCGGCCGCGGAGCTCGTGACCTTCGGCGCGCCGCGGGTGGGGACGGGCAGCCTCGCGCTCGACGCCCGCCAGCCGGTGCGGCGCTACGTCCACTGCTGCGACCTCGTGCCCCGCGTCCCGCCGGCCCGCTTCGACGAGGCCGATCTCACCGATCTCGCCGACGGTCTCCTCGACAACCTCGCCCCCCCGGGAGGCTGGCTCGCGGTGGCCTCGCAGACGGCGCTGCGGCAGTCGGCTCGGCTGGCGGCCGGGACGCTGGCCCGCGTCGCGCGCAGCCGGGGCTGGGAGCACGCCTTCGCCCATCCGGCGCCCCCCTTGTACCTCGACCGGCGCGGCGTGCTGCACGCCGCCCCGCGCCCCGAGCAGGTCGCCGACGACCAGCGGCAGGCGCGGCGCGAGTACCGCGAGGCCCTCGGCGGGGCCGCCGCGGGGGGCGACCAAGGGGCGATCCTCGAGGCGCTGGGGGAGCCTTTCGGCGGCGCTGGTGCGCGGCGACGCGGCTGCGGCGCGCGCGGCGCGGGAGCGGCTCATCGCCGAGGTGGCCCGCAGCGACGCCCTGGGCCGCGTGGTGGTGCGCGATCTGGCCGACCACGCCGCGATCCATTACGTCCGCGCCCTCCGCGCCGCCCGGGGCGGCCCCGGCTGACGGCCCCCCTCCCGCGCGGCGTCAGACGTAGGCGTCGGCCGTCTCCGGCGGGGCGGGGCCGTACTTGAGCGGGGCCATCGTGAAGCTCGCGCGGCCCTGGCTCACGCTCCGCACCGCGGCGGAATAGCCGAACATGCTCGCCAGCGGCGCCTCGGCCGTGAGCACCGTCACCCCGGCGCGGATCTCGGTCGCCGTGATGATCGCCCGGCGCTGCTGGAGATCGTTGATCACGTCGCCGAGATGCTCCTCGGGCACGCTCACCTCGACGCGCATCACCGGCTCGAGGAGCACCGAGCCGGAGGCGGCGAGGAGCTTGTCGATGGCGTCGGCGGCGGCGATCCGGATCGCCACCTCCCCCGGCGGCGGCTCCGGGATCGGGCTCTCGAGGACCACGATCCGCACCCCCCACAGCGGGCAGCCCTTGAGCCCCCCGCGCTCGGCGCTTTCGCGCACGGCCTGCGTCATCTGGGCGGCGATCGCCCCCAGCGCCTCGTTCTCAGGGAACCAGCCCTGCTCCACCGTCACCGGGCCCTGGGTCCCCGTCGGTTCCCCGCGGACGGTCACCGAGGCCACGAGCGTCTGCCCCGCCACCTGGCGGTTCGACTGCCCGGTGGCCGTGGCCGCGGTGGCGAGGGTCTCCTTGTAGCTGACGCGCGGCTTGTGGACGCGGCAGGTGAGGTTGAAGTCGCGCTCCAGGCGGTGGCGGATCACCTCCAGGTGCAGCTCCCCCATGCCCGAGATCAGGGTCTGCCCCGTCTCCTCGCTCTCCAGCGCCCGGAAGGTGGGGTCCTGCCGCTTCATCATCTCGAGCACCTCGCCGAGCTTCTTCCGCTCGAGGCTCGTCTCCGGCTCGATGGCCATCGAGATCACCGTCTCGGGGAACTCGATCGATTCGAGGATCACCGGGGCGTCGGCGTCGCAGAGGGTGTCGCCGGTGACGCTGGCGCGCGGCCCGATGACGCCGACGATGTCGCCGGCGACGGCCTGCGGGATCTGCTCGCGCCGGTCAGCCTGCACGCGCCACAGCTGGGCGACGTTCTCCTTCTTCTGCTTGAGCGGGTTCCAGGCCCGGCTCCCCGCCTTGAGCGTGCCGGAGTAGACGCGCACGAAATACAGGTCGCCGTGCTTCTCGGCGAGGATCTTGAAGACGAGGCCGCAGAAGGGGGCGGCGGGATCGGGCTTCCGCTCCACCGTCACCGGGGTCTTCTTGGAGGGGTCGATCCCGGTGACCGGCGGCACGTCGAGCGGGCTCGGCAGATACCAGGCCACGGCGTCGAGGACCGGCTGGATCCCGATGCAGTCGAGCGCCGACCCGGCCAGCACGGGCACCACCCGGCGGGCCACCGTCCCTTCGCGGATCGCCCGGCGGATCACCTCCGGGGGGATCGGCGCCTCGCTCATGGCCAGCTCGGCGAGCTCGTCGGAGAAATCGAAGAGCGTGGAGACGAGCTGCTCGCGCCACTCCGCCGCCAGCTCGGCCACCTCGGGGGGGATTTCCGAGACGGTGAAGGCCTCGGCCGGGGCGTCGCCGTCGAGCACCTCGTCGCGCGGCGGGTAGGTGAGGAGCCTCATCTCCACGAGGTCGACGAGGCCCCGGAACGGATCCTTGACGTGCGGCGGCCCCATCCCCAGCGGCACCTGCAGCACCAGCGGACGGGCGCCGAGCCGCTTCTCGATCTGGTGCACCGTGCCGAAGAAATCGGCCCCCTCGCGGTCGAGCTTGTTGACCAGCGCCACACGCGGCACGTGGTACTTGTCGGCCTGGCGCCACACCGTCTCGCTCTGGGCCTCGACCCCCTCGCGTGCCGAGAACACCACCACCGCGCCGTCGAGGACGCGGAGCGACCGCTCCACCTCGGCGGTGAAGTCGACGTGGCCGGGCGTGTCGATGAGGTTCACCGAGACGTCGCGCCAGGCGAAGCTCACCGCGGCGGAGTAGATCGTGATCCCGCGCTGCTGCTCCTCGGGGTCGAAGTCGGTGACGGTCGTGCCCTTGTCGACGTCGCCGAGGCGGTGGCTGGTCTTGGTGAAGAACAGCATCCGCTCGGTGAGCGTCGTCTTGCCGGCGTCGATGTGGGCGACGATGCCGATGTTGCGGATGGCGGCGAGCGGCCGGCTCATGGGGAAGGGGCTCCTCGTGTCCGGCGGGTCACATCGTGCGCACGGTGCCGATGCCGAGCAGCCCGAGCCCCTTCCGCAGCACGCGGCCGGTGAGATCGCAGAGGGCCAGTCGGCTGGTGCGCTCCGGCTCGGCGCACTTGAGGATCGGCAGCGCGTCGTAGAAGGCGGAATAGCGCCCGGCGAGGTCGTACAGCCAGGCCGTCAGCAGGTTGGGCCGGGAGTCGGCCTCGACGTCCTCGAGCACCTCGCCGAAACGGAGGATCGCCAGCGCCAGGCTCCGCTCGCGCGGGTCGGCCGGCACGATCGCCGGGGCCGAGCGCCACAGCGCCTCGCGGTCGATCCCCCCCTTCTCGAGCACCCCCTCGACGCGGGCCACGGCGTACTGCATGTAGGCCGCGGTGTTGCCCTTGAGCTCGAGCATCTTGTCGTAGGAGAAGACGTAGTCGGTGGTCCGGTTCTGGCAGAGGTCGGCGTACTTGATGGCGCCGATGCCGACCGTCTCCGCCACCCGCCGCCGCTCGGCGTCGTCGAGCCCCTCGTCGCCGGCGGTGAGCGCGAAGGCGCGTTCCACCCCCTCGTCGAGGAGCGACTCGAGCCCCACGGTGTCGCCGGCCCGCGTCTTGAAGGGCCGGCCGTCGTCGCCGAGAACCGTGCCGAAGGCGACGTGCTCGAGCGCCACGCGCTCGATCCCGGGCAGCCCCCAGCGCTTCGCCGTGGCGAAGAGATGCTCGAAGTGCTGCCCCTGGCGGTGATCGACGACGTACAGGATCCGGTCGGGATTCCAGTGCTCCAGCCGCCAGCGGATCGTGGCCAGGTCGGTGGTGGCGTAGAGGAAGGCGCCGTCCCCCTTGCGCACCAGGAACGGCGGCTTGTCGTCGCCGTCGAGGAACACGCCGATCGCCCCGCGGCTCTCGCGGGCCAGGCCCCGCGCCACCAGGTCGTCCACCACGCCCGCCAGGAAGGGCTGGAAGAAGCTCTCGCCCAGGCGGTGGTCGAAGTGCACGTCGAGGCGCCGGTAGAGCTTCTCGATGTCGGCGAGACACGCCGGCATGAACCGCTCCCACAGCGCCCGGTTCTCCGGGTCCCCCTCGTGGAGCCGCGCCGTCTCGAGGAGCACCTCGCGGGCGGCGCCCGGATGCTCCGCGGCCAGCGCCGCCAGCTGCGGGTCGGCGGCCAGGTCCTCCGGCGCGGCGTCGGCGAGGCGGCGCACGAGGCGGTAGATCCGCCCCAGCTCGGCGGTCGGATCGGCGGCCAGCGCGGCCTCGTCGCCGAAGCGCCGCCAGCCCCAGATGATCATCCCGAACTGCGTGCCCCAGTCGCCGAGGTGGTTGTCGGTGATGACGCGGTGGCCGCGGAAGGCGAGGAGCCGCGCCAGGGAGTCGCCGATGACGGTGGAGCGGATGTGGCCCACGTGCATCGGCTTGGCGACGTTGGGCGAGCTGAAATCGACGACGATCGTCGCCGGCGCCGCGACGCGCGGCACGCCGAGGCGCTCGTCGACGAACGCCGCCGAGATGGCGGCCGACAGGGCCTCGTCGCGCACGCGCACGTTGATGAAGCCGGGCCCCACCGGATCCCCCGGCGGGGCGAAGGCGGCGGAATAGCCGGGGGCGTCGGCGAGGCGCCGGGCGATCTCGACGGCCAGATCACGCGGCTTCCGCGCCGCCTTCTTCGCCAGCCCCATCGCCATCGTGCCGGAGTAGTCGCCGAACTTCGCCTCGGCGGTCTCGCGCACCTGCTCGAGGAGCGCCGGCAGGTCCTCGGCGCCCACCGGGCAGACGCCGTCGGCGGCGAGCCCGCGCAGGGCGTGTGCGAAGGCGGCCCGGAGCCGGTCGCGGAAGGTGCCGGCACCGCCCGGTGCGCCGGACGGGGCCGTGTCGGCTCCGGTCACGGCCGCGCTCCGGGGATCGGCACGCGCGGCGCGTCGCACCACAGCTGCTCGATGTCCCAATACTGCCGGGCGTCGGCGTCGAAGAGCTGGACCACGACGTCGCCGTAGTCGAGCACGATCCAACGCCCTTCCTCGTAGCCCTCGCCGCCGCGCTTGCGGTCGTGCCACTCGCGCTTCATCACCTTCTCGATCTCGTCGGCCATGGCGTGGATCTGCCGGCGGCTCGATCCGGTGGCGACGACGAAGTAGTCGAAGGCGGGCGTCACGCCGCGGAGGTCGATGACCCGCACGTCGGTGCCGCGCGTCTCCTCGGCCACGCGCGCGGCGGCGAGCGCCCGCTCGAGCGCGGGGGCCAGCGGTGCGGAGGCGTCGTGGTCGCGGGGCACGGTCGGCATGGTGCGGCGGGCGGGCCGGGGGGAAAGCGGGCAGTGTACCCGTGAACCCGCCGGCGTGACACTCGCCGGCGGGCGGCGCTCACCCGGCCCCCACGCGCCGCGTGGCCAGGGCGATGCCGGTGAGGACCAGATCGGGTGCCTCGAGGGCGTCGGGAACGGCCGGCAGCACGGCCCTCCGCCAGCCACCGGTGACCACGACGGGCGTCGGGGCGCCGAGGGTGGCCCGGGCCCGGGCGACGAGCTCGGCGATCGCCCCGCGGATTCCCCAGCCGATGCCGGCGGCGATCGCGTCGCGCGTGCCGCGGCCTGGCATCGCCGGCGGATCGTCGCCGTCGAGCGCCTGCACCTCGGGGAGCTTGCTCGTGCCCTCCGCCAGGGCGCGGGCCATGAGCACCGGCCCGGGAAGGATCGCCCCGCCGAGGAAGGCGCCGGAGCCGTCGACCATGTCGACCGTCGCCGCCGTGCCGCAGTCGACCACGATCGCCGCGCTGCCCGGCGGCACGAGCGCGCGTGCCGCGGCGGCCGCGGCCAGCCGGTCGATGCCCACACGCTGCGGCTCCGGCAGGGCCACCTCCAGGGGCAGGTCGGCGTGGGTGACGCGCTGCTGCCTGAGCACGCGCCGCCCGGTGGCCGACTCCTCCGCGATCGCCAGCTCGAGCATCGCCGCGGCGCGGTCGTGGACGCTCGCCACGAGGACGTGCGCCGCCGCCGGCGCCGCGGCGGCCAGCCACTGCCGCAGGAGGCGCGTCTGCAGGCCGCGGACGTCGATCTCCCGGCGGTGCGCGAGGCGCGGCGCGGCGACGCGCTGGCCCGAGGGAGCCAGGCCCGGATCCTCGACGGCGGCGAGCTTGATCCGGCTGTTGCCGACGTCGGCCAGGAGCAGGGTGTCGGCCGGCGGGGGCGCGGTGGTCATGCGTCGGCGGCTCCTGCGGCGGGGCTGGGGACGGCGTCGAGGGCCTGCACCACGGCGGCCAGCAGCCGGTCGAGCCCCTGGCCCGTCACCGCGCTCACGCCGATCACGTCGCGGCCGATGGCGGCCGCCAGCGCCGCACGCACATCCTCCGCGCCGGGCAGCTCGAACTTGCTCACGACGACGATCTCGGGGCGCTCCCCGAGGCGCGGATCGTGGAGCACCAGTTCCTCGCGGATCGCCCGGTAGTTGGCCAGCGGATCGCTGCCGTCCATGGGGCGCGGCTCGACGACGTGGACGAGGATCCCCGCTCGCTCCACGTGGCGGAGGAACTCGTGCCCCAGTCCGTGGCCGGCGTGGGCCCCCTCGATGAGGCCGGGAAGGTCGGCGAGCACGAAGCTCCGATCGCGCGACACCGCCACCATCCCCAGCATCGGGGTCTTGGTGGTGAAGGCGTAGTCGGCGATCTCGGGCCGGGCCCGCGAGAGCCGCGAGAGGAGGGTGCTCTTGCCGGCGTTCGGCTTGCCGACGAGCCCCACGTCGGCGATCACCTTCAACTCCAGGACGAGCTTCCGCACCTCCCCCTTGCCGCCCGGGGTGGTCTCGCGCGGGGCGCGGTTGGTGGAGCTCTTGAAGTGGACGTTGCCGAAGCCGCCGTCCCCCCCCTTGGCGGCCACCAGTTCGTCGCCGGCGCGCGCCAGGTCGCGCAGCACCAGCCCCGTGGCCTCGTCGATGACGATCGTGCCGGGGGGCACCGCGAGGATGACGTCCTCCGCGGAGCGCCCTTTGCAGTTCTGCGGGCCGCCCGGCTGGCCGCTCGCGGCGCGCCACTGCGCGCGGTGGGCGAGGGCCGCGAGTGAATCGACGCCCGGCTCGGCCCGGAGCACGATGCTCCCGCCGTCGCCGCCGTCGCCGCCGTCGGGGCCGCCGCGCGGGACGTACTTCTCGCGCCGGAAACTGCCGCTGCCCCGGCCGCCGTCACCGCCGGCCACCTCGATATGGACGCGGTCGACGAACACGGACGCGCCTGCAGCGGGGCTCGGGGGGATCGGCCGTCACGGCCAGCGCGACGGGGCCCGGTCGGGCTTCAGGCCTCGACCGCGACCGGCTTGACGTTGACCCGACGCCCCTCGCGGTCGAACTCGACGACCCCCTCGACGAGGGCGAAGAGGGTGTAATCGGTGCCCATGCCGACGTTGCGGCCGGGATGGAACTTGGTGCCCACCTGGCGCACGAGGATGTTGCCCGCCAGGACGTGCTGGCCGGCGTACTTCTTCACGCCGCGCATCTGGGCGTTGGAATCGCGGCCGTTGCGACTGGAGCCCTGGCCCTTCTTGTGTGCCATGTCGACGAATCCTGCAAAGCGGAGTGAGGGGGACGGCCGCGGGGCGGGGTGCATCCCGTCGGCAGACCCGCCAGTATAGCCGGGACTCGGCCCGGCCCGCGAGCCGTGCCGGCGGGGGCCGGAATACCGCTGTTCCGCGGCCGGCGGCCCGCCCGGGGGTCAGCGTTCGTAACGGAAAACCCAGGCGTGGTCAACGCCCTCGGTGACCGACGCGGCGGCCCCCAGGAGCGTCGGCCCCTCGGCGCCGAGGAGGCCGGCCACCATGCGGGCACGGCGGTCGGCGTCGGGCTCGTCGTCGACGAGCGTCCGGAAGGTGTCGTAGGCGGTCAGGGCCCCGCCGGAGAGGACGGGGCGGCGGTCGAAGTCCATCCCCGCGAGGATCGCGCCGGCCCGCACCAGATCGACCTCGCGCACCAACTCGTCGAGCCGCACGGCCGCGGTGCCGAACAGGCCGCCGGCAGCGGAGCGCCGGCGGGCCGCCGAGGGGGTGGCATCGAGCGCGGCGATCACCTTGCCGAGCGACTCCAGCGGCCGCGCGGCCACGTCGTCGGCGCTCACGCCGCACTGCTCGAGCAGCCCCTGCCGCAACGCCGCCTGCTCGGCGGGGAGGGGCATCGACAGCCCGCGGACGAGATCCTCGAAGCGCTCGCGCCCCAGGTCGCCCAGCAGCGTCTCGGTGGCCAGCGGGCGGGCGGCCGGGGGCTGGACGGCGGCGATCGCCTTCACCACGCGGCCCAGGGGCGCCAGGCTCGGCGGCGCCTCCCCGTCGACCCGCGTCGCGGCCTCGATGGCGGCGGGCGGATCGAGGAGATCCTCCCAGGTGAGACCGAGCCGCTCGAGGCCCGCGGCGGGGGAGGCGGTGGTCTGGCCCGGGCGCGAGAGCGCCTGGATCACCCGGTTGCCGATCACACGGCGTTCGTACATCCCGGCATGGCCGACGCTCGCCTCCTCGTCCGGCGTGGTGACGTCGTCGCCGGGGCGCCAGAAATCGAGGCGCAGGCTCTCCAGGGCATGCTCCTCGCCGGCGCCGGGCACGTCGTCGCGGGCGAAGGCGGCGTCGGCGCGGGGCCGCCAGCGGATGGCGTTGGTGAGGCCCCGCACGTAGATCGAGAAGAAGTCGATGCGCGGATCGACGTCCTCCCAGGTCGCCACGCCCCAGCGTTCCTCGCCGGGGGCCAGTTCGCGTTCGCTCATCCGGGCGCTGTCGTGGATGTCGAGGCGGGCGTCTTCGCGCTCCCGGATCGCGGCCAGGGCGCTGGGGATCACGCGATCGAGGTAGGCCCGGTAGGCCAGCGCCCCTTCGGCGCTGGAGAGCCCCTCGGTGCTCTCGAGGACGAGGTGGGGCAGGAAGCGCACCGGCTTCTCCACCGGCTCGGAGGCCAGGCGAGTGGCGTCCCCCTCCTCCATCACGATCCGCCGCGCGCCGGTGTTCTTGACGCGGTACAGCAGATACCAGAGGCGCTTGCGCTGCATGCGCAGATTCGGGGCGGGAACGTCGACGTCGATCTGCCGCGGCGGCTTGAAGGCGAACTCGAGGCACCAGATGTCGCGGGGGAAGTCGATGGTCCGGCCGCGGCCGACGAGGGTCGCCCCGACCGGCGCCTGCTTCGGCTCCCAGGCGATGTCCGCCAGTCCGACGGTGATCTCCGGGATGTCGGCGCGGAGAAGGGCGTCGTCGCCCGAGCGGTCGGCGGGGATGACGGTGAGCACGCCGGGAGCCAGTTGGCGGTAGCCCGTCGGCTGGGCCGCCCGCACCGCGACACCACCGAGCGCCGCCACGAGCGCCGCCATCAGGACCGGGCCTGCCCGGCCCGGCAGCCGCGGCGCGGCCGGTCGGTCGACGGCGCGCGGGCCGGCGAGACTCGGATCGGTCGTGGGCCGTCGGTCGGCCGCCGCGGACTGCATGGGCATGTGTGGAATCCCCCGTTCCATGATTATCCCCCGTCGCGTGGCCAAACCCTGACTTTTCCCCGGAAAACGTGGAGAACCGCCACCAACGTCAAGGTTTCCCTTGCTTTCCCATTTTCACGAAGGGATCATCGGCGGGACAGCGGAAAACCCCGCGGAACTGGCCTCGCCGGCCGAGGGGTGCCGAAGGACACTCCGGGCCCCGCGGCTCCGGTGGTGCGAGCTCCCGACGAGACACTTCCTCGATGTCCAGGCTGACTGACACCGCCGCACGGCACGGGTCGCCCCCCGGGGGGCCGGCGTTCCTGTCGGCCGAGGACTTCGACGTCACCGGCATCCTGGCCGGCGTCGAGCCCTGCGCGTCGAGCTACTGGTGGATTCCGGAGCTGCAGGCGGAGCCGGCGGCCGCTCCCGAGGCGGCCGTCGAGATCGCCGCCCCGTCCCCGCTCGTGCCGGCGACCCCGCGGCGTCAGGCCGCCCGCCGCGCGGCGTCGCGTTCCGGCACGGCCGCCGCCTGAAGGACCTCCGCGGCCAGCGCCGCGTAGTCCTGCGCGCCGTGCGAATCGGGGGCGTAGTCGAAGATCGATTGCCCGAAACTCGGCGCCTCGGCGAGGCGCACGTTGCGGCGGATGCGGCTCTGGAAGACGCGGCCGTCGGAGAGGATCGGATGGCGCGCGTTCCCGGCGCGGAAGTACTCCTCCACGTCGCGGGCCACCTCGCCGGCGAGCCTCGTGCCCGACTCGTACAGGCACAGCACCACGCCGAGGAGTCGGAGGCGCGGATTGACGCGCTCGGCGACGAGTTCCATCGTCTCCAGGAGCTTCGAAAGGCCATGGAGGGCGAGGAAGTGGGGCTGCAGCGGCAGGAGCACCTCGTCGGCCGCCGCCATGGCGTTGAGCGACAACAGCCCGAGCGACGGCGGGCAGTCGATGATCATCACGTCGTGCCGCACCGCGCCCGCGTCGCCGCGGCATGCGGGGTCGGCCTCGATCCGGCGCCTTAGGATCGATTCCCGCCCCGCGCGCGTGGCCAGCGCCATCTCGGCCGCGGAAAGGTCGATGTGCGACGGCACGACGTGCAGCCCGCCACCGCAGGCGACGCGGACCTCGGCGAGCGTCGTCTCGCCCGCCAGCAGATCCCAGGCCGACAGCGGGTGCGCCCCGGGCTGGACGCCGGCGTGGAGGGTGGCATGGGCCTGGGGATCGAGATCGACCAGGCACACGTCGAGCCCCGAGCGGGCCAGCGCGACGGCGAGGTTGACCGATGTGGTCGTCTTGCCGACGCCTCCCTTCTGATTGGCCACGGCGATGCACCGCATGACTGCGTCTCCCCACCACGGGAGGGCGAATGGGCCCCGCGGCGGCCGGGGAGGATAGGCTTCCCCGCGGCGCGTCAGAAGGCCGGTTTGGGCGGGCTTTTTCAGCGTCCGGAAGGGAGGTCGGCCAGCCACTTCCCCAGCCCGGCCCCGATCCGCCCCAACCCCATGCGGCCCGGTCTGCCGACCACCGCCAGCCAGCCTGCCCCGTCGTCCCCCGCCCCCGGGGTGGCGGTGTCGACGACGAGCACCGCGGTCGTGTCGGGGCGGGCGGGATCGCTGAACACCAGCGCCACATCCCACGCCCGCGCCGGCAGGCGGGAGCGGATCTCCTCCCCGACGCCGGGCCAGCGGAAGTTGGCATCCTCCACGAGCCCCCGCCGCAGGTGGACGAGCCCGGGCGCACGCGACACGTCGCGGCGGCTGACGGCACGCAGCCTGCCCGGCGTGTCGCTCGGCGCGAGCGTCCAGACTTCGACCTGCGGGGCCTCGGCCACGCGCCTCGCCACGTCGCTGCCGTAGAAGGCCAGGCAGCGCCGCGTCTGCCCGCGCTGGTAGGCGATCGCGGTGGCCCCGGCCGTCACGCCGAGGGCCACCAGGCCGAGGACCAGCCACGACCCGCTCCCCGGTCGCCGCCCGGGGGGCCCGCGGTCGCCGCCCGGCGTCGCGCCGTGCGGGAGCGTGGCGGCTGGGGCAGGAGGGGCATCCACGGCGTGCTTCCAGGGGGGGCCGGCCTTGGCGGGGCGGTCGGGCCGACGGGTCAATGTATACTTTCCCTCCCGGTCGGCACGCCGTCCGCGGCTCATTCCCGGTGGGGCACCGGGGCCACGTCGTGCAGTCATGCAGGAGTCCCGGCGGATGTCCAACGCCTTCGACCCGTACCGCGAAGCCCTCGTGGTGGAGCGTCACACCATCTGGCCCGAGGAGTACGAGGACTGGTCGGCGGCCGACAAGGCGCGGGTCGAGGCCCTGCTCCATGCCAGCCCCGGCGACGCCGCCGAACTCGACTACGTCCGCCAGCACACCGGCTTCGCCCGCGTCATCACCGTCACGCCCGGCGACGTCGAGCGTGTGAGCGTGGCCTGACGTGTCCGCACGACTCGTCCGCGTGGAGCTCGGCGAGCGGTCCTACGAGGTGGCGATCGGCCCCGGCCTGCTCGCCTCCGCCGGCCCGCGGCTCCGCGACGCCGGTGCCCGCCGCGCGGTCGTGGTGGCCGATTCCGGCGTCCTCGGCACGCACGCGGTCGCGGTCGCCGATTCCCTGCGCCACGCCGGGCTCGCGGTGACGACCATCCCGGTGGAGCGGGGCGAGGCCTCGAAGTCGGTCGCCGAGGCGGAGCGGATCTGGGAGTCGCTCGCCGCAGCGGCCGTCGACCGGGGCACGCACCTGGTGGCGGTGGGCGGGGGCGTCGTCGGGGACCTCGCCGGATTCGCCGCCGCGACCTTCGCCCGGGGCTTGCCGGTGTGGCAGGTGCCCACCACGCTCGTGGCCCAGGTCGACAGCTCCATCGGAGGCAAGACCGGCGTCAATCTCCGCGGCGGCAAGAATCTCGTCGGAGCCTTCTGGCAGCCGCGCGGCGTGATCGCCGACACCGACACCCTCGCCACGCTGCCGGCGCGCGAGTACGCGAGCGGCCTGGCGGAGGTGGTCAAGTACGGCGTGATCCGCGACGCGGAGCTCTTCGCACGGCTCGAGGGGGCGGCCGGGAACGTCGTGGCCAGGGATGCGCGGGAGATCGGGGCGATCGTGGGCCGCTGCGTGGCGATCAAGGCGGAGGTGGTGTCGGCGGACGAGCACGAGCGGACCGGCGCCCGGGCGACGCTCAACTACGGCCACACCTTCGGCCATGCCTACGAGACTGCCCTCGGCTACGGCACGCTGCTCCACGGGGAGGCGGTGGCGATCGGCATGGCCGATGCCGCGGAGCTGGCGGTGCGGCTGGGTCGCGTGCCGGCCGCCCTCGCCCGCCGGCAGGATCGCCTCCTCGAGGCGCTGGGGCTGCCCACGCGCCTCCCCGCCGGCGTGTCGCTGGCCGCCGATGCCCTGCTCGCGCTGATGGCCCGCGACAAGAAGGCCCTCGACGGCCGGCTGCGCTTCGTGCTCCCCTCGCGTCTGGGGCATGTGGAACTCGTCGACGGCGTCCCCGCACAGATGGTGCGCGAGGTGCTCGCGCGGCCGGCGACCGCCTGACACGAGCGCCGCGGCCGCGCCCGACTGCGCGGCGCGGGGGCGACGGGCGGCCATCCCCCCGTCGCCCCCTTCGATCGTTCCCGTGGCGGTCGTCGGATCAGCCGCGCAGTTCGCGGCCGGGCATCTTCGCCGGCCACTGGTCGTCGGTGAGCCAGACCATCGACGTCGACGTGGCGTCGAGGCCCTCGGCACTGGCCGGCTGGATGGCCGCGATCGCCGCCGACCCGCCGTCGACGCTCACGCGCACATGGGCGAAGTCGGCGTCGGTGGTGCACAGGCTCTGGTGCCGCGTGGGGCGGAAGCCTGCCGGCACCTTGCCGAGCACGGCGTCGAGCCGCTTCTTGCTGCGCAGGCCGTCGAGCGACAACTCGACCGTGTCTCCCACGCGCCGCAGCACGGCTTGATCGAGCCGCGCCGCCGCCGGAAGGCGGAGCAGCGACGTGATGTCGCGGGCCCCGGAACGCTGCTCGCTGGCGGCGGCCCCAGGGGGACCAGCGGGGCCCGCCGGACCGGCAGAACCACGCTCCCCCTGCGGACCGGGCTTGCCATCCTTGCCATCCTTGCCATCCTTGCCGCTGGCACCAGCCGGGCCCGCGGGGCCACGCTCGCCCTTCGCGCCAGCCGCACCAGCCTTGCCGTCCTTCCCGGGCGCACCGGCCGGACCAGCCTTGCCGTCGACGCCGTTCTTCCCGTCCTTGCCCGGCGCACCGGCCGGGCCACGCGCGCCCGGCGCACCGGCCGGGCCCGCGGGGCCGCGCTCGCCGGCCTTGCCCGGCGCACCCGCCGGACCAGCCTTGCCGTCGAGGCCGTTCTTCCCGTCCTTGCCCGGCGCACCAGCCGGGCCCGCGGGTCCGCGCTCGCCCTTCGCGCCGGCCGCACCAGCCTTGCCGTCCTTCCCGGGCGCGCCGGCCGGTCCAGCCTTGCCGTCGACGCCGTTCTTCCCATC
>CAISKG010000608.1 GCA_903885855.1 uncultured Planctomycetaceae bacterium | reverse complement strand
GGATGTCGCGGGCCAGGCGGGGATCGGGGGGCGAGGGCATGCAGGGCCCCGAGGCGATCAGATCGAGCGGGTCGCCGAGGATGTCGGAGAGGACGAGGGCCTCGAGCCGTCCGGCGCGGGTTGCGCGCGCGAGGCCCCCCGCCTTGACGCGGCTCGAGGCCCGCCGCACGGCGTTGAGCTCGGCGATGTCGGCGCCGGCCGCGGCGAGGAAGCGCGCCACGGCCACCTTGTCGTCGAGGGAGATGCCGTCGCAGGGCGCGGCCAGGCAGGCCGATCCCCCGCCGGTGATCACCGCCACCACCAGATCGTCGGGCGCGCAGGCGGCGACGAGGGCCAGGATCTCCTCCGTGGCGGACACCACCGCCGCGGTGGGCAGATTCGCCGCGGCCGGCCGGGTGGCCCGCACCTCGACGCCGGGCACGGAAACCACGCATCCCTCGGGCACGCTCACCAGGCCGCCGAGGCGATCGGGCGCGACGCCGGCGCCGGTCAGGCGCCGCGCGACGCCGGCCGCCATGCCCGCCGCCGCCTTGCCTCCCCCCACGACCACGACCCTGCCCCCGGGCGGCCGCAGCCAGGCGTCGGGGAGGGCCGCGACCAGCCGGGCCGGGTCGACCGCGGCGATCGCCGCCCGCCAGGCCGCGGCCGCGTCGGTGCGCAGGACCGGTGCGGCGGCCATCAGTCACCCGGCGGCGGAGGGAAGCGCTTGGGGTCGAACTGCCCCAGATCGATGCCGCCGCGCGCCTCCTCCTCGAGGAGCTTGACGCGCATCTCGAGGCGCTCCAAACGCCGGGCCAAGAGCGCCGGCGACTCCGCCGGGGGGGTCGTCGGCGCCGGCCGCGGCACCTTCGGGTAGCCCAGCTGCCGCTCGAGCGCGGCGAAGAGGAAGAGGGGATCCTTGCCGCGGTTGGCGCGCGCGATGCGCCCCTCCTTCTCGCCGAAGAGGATGGCCCGGTCGGGGCCGGTGTCCTCCCGGCCGGCCAGGAGCGCCTCGCGCCGCTCGAGCCGCCAGTATTCGGGGCTGCGCACGCAGACCAGGTCGGCGATGTCGATGAAGCCCACCTGGCGGCCGACGGTGCGGATCCAGGCGCGCCATTCCTCGTCGAAGAGCCCGTCGTCGGCGACCGCCTCCATGCCGTGCTGGTAGTCGAGGCGGTTGCGCGACAGGCACTCGAAGCGGTAGAAGAAGAGCCCCTGCGGCGTGGCCCCCTCGGCGCGGTAGCGCGCCTCGCGCTCGAGGATCGCCAGCGCCGTGCGCATGTCGAAGCGGCCCCCCTCGTGCTCCGCCCGCTCCATGACGAAGGTCTGGAAGCGGCTGAAGTAGTGGGGCAGGCGGCGCATCGCCGTGGAGAGGGTGCCGACGAGCTTGATCTCGGCGACGAGGTAATCGATCGCCATCGGCAGTTTCGTCGTCGCCAGCACCTCCTCCCGGATCGCCGCGAGTGCCTCCTGGGCGGCGATCCCGGCCTCCATGCGCTCGCCGAGCGAGCGGAAGAGGTGCGCCTGCTCGATGTACTCCTCGCGGTCGAGCATCGGGGGGCCCGGGGGAAAGGGGGAAACGCGGGCGTCACGGACGCCCCCGGGGGGGCATCCTATACTCAAGCGAAGGCCCCGCAGCGAGCGGACGGGGCGTGCCTCTCACCCCGGGACGGGCCATGCCGGACGGATTCTCCACGATCGAGGCGGCGGTGGCGGCCTTCCGCCGCGGCGACGTGATCGTGGTCGTCGACGCGGAGGATCGGGAGAACGAGGGGGATTTCGTCTGCGCCGCCGAGAAGGCGACGCCCGAGGTGGTCAATTTCATGATCCGCCACGGCCGCGGCCAGGTCTGCATGCCGATCCTGCCGGAGACCGCGCGGCGCCTCGACCTGCCGATGATGGTCCAGACCAATTCCACGCCGCTGGGCACCGCCTACACCGTGCCGGTGGACCACGTCAGCGCCCGCACCGGGATCACCGCGGCCGAACGCGCCGCCACCATCGCCGCCATCCTCTCCCCCGACGCCAAGCCGGCCGACTTCGTCCGCCCGGGGCACCTCTTCCCGCTGGTGGCGAAGGAGGGGGGCGTGCTGCGCCGCGCCGGCCACACCGAGGCGGCGGTGGACCTCGCGCGGATGGCGGGCATGCAGCCGGCCGGGGTGCTGTGCGAGATCCTCGACGACACCGGCAACCGCGCCGACCGCGCGACGCTCCTGGGCATCGCCCGCAGCCACGGCCTGGAGATCATCTCGATCGAGGAGCTGATCCGGCACCGGCGCACGCGCGAGAAGCTCGTGGAGCGCGTCGCCGAAGCCGACCTGCCCACGAAGTGGGGGCGCTTCCGGGTCATCGCCTACGGGGTGCGCTTCGAGAGCCAGCAGCCGATCGTGCTGGTGATGGGCGATCCCGCCGCCTCGGCCGCGCCGCTGGTGCGCCTCCATTCCTCCTGCTTCACCGGCGACCTCCTCGACAGCCTGCGCTGCGATTGCGGCGACCAGTTGCACATGGCCCTGGAGACGATCGGGCGCGAGGGGGTGGGGGTGCTCGTCTACCTGCCCCAGGAGGGGCGCGGCATCGGGCTGGTGGAGAAGATCCGCGCCTACGCGCTGCAGGATCAGGGCATGGACACCGTCGAGGCGAACCTGGCCCTCGGCTTCAAGGCCGACGCCCGCGACTACGGCGTGGGGATCCAGTTGCTCAAGGATCTGGGGCTGCGGCAGGTGCGCCTCCTCACCAACAACCCCAAGAAGACCGACGCCTTCATCTACGGCGGCTTCGACCTCGAGGTGGTGGATCAGATCCCGATCCTCCCGCCGGTCCACGAGCACAACCAGCGCTACCTGCAGACGAAGCGCGAGAAGCTCGGGCACCGCTTCCCGGAGTGACGTGTCCGGGGGGCGATCCCGGCGAAGGCCGCAGGCGCGTTTCCCCGGCGGCCCGATTCGGCGATACTGTCCCGGCCGGCGGGCCCCTGGCTGCCTCGCATCCGCCGGTCCGGAGACACCCCATGGAAGTCGCCCGCCGCCGTCCGCTCCCCGTCCGCCGCGCCGCGGTCGCCCTCCTCGCGGCCCTCGCCGTCGCCGCGGGGGCCGCCGAGGCCGTCGCCCAGCCGCGGCCTCCCATCCCGTCGCCGGGCCTCGAACGCTTCCGCGACAACTCCGGCGTGATCGACTCGCCGTCGCGCGGCGGCAACATCTTCAACAACTTCCCCGCCTACACGGTCGAACGGAAGGACGAGATGCCCAAGCCCGCGCCGGCGGAGGACGCCGCCGCCGATCCGTCGGCGGCCGGCGAGGCCGCGGACGCGCCGCTGCCGTCGCGGTCGGAGAGCGTCACCGAACGGATCCTGCGCGAGATCGAACTGCGCAAGGCGATCGCCAAACGCCGCCAGGCGCTCTCGCGGACCCGGTCGAAGGGCGCCGCCGCCGAGGCCGCGGCCGAGACGCCGCCGGAGGAGTCGTCGTTCGCGGAGATCGTGGGATTCGGCGACGAGCCGGAGCCGCTCATGCCCTCCGCCGAAGGCGGCCAGCGCGGGGAGGAGGAGCGGCCCGATTCCCCCTCCCGGCCCCGCTCCTCCGCGTGGCGTGGTCGCCAGGCGCCGGACGCCGCCGAGGCGCCCGTGGAGCGCGGCCTCACCGGTCGGTCGGCGATCGATGCCTCGCGGCGCCCGATGTCGGGCGGGATCCGCGCCGGGGCTCCGGCGGCACGCCCCGGCTGGGGCCAGCCGGCGACCGGCGACCGGGCCGCCAAGGCCGGGCCGAAGCCG
>CAISKG010000607.1 GCA_903885855.1 uncultured Planctomycetaceae bacterium | reverse complement strand
GGCGGCCCGGGGGGGCTCACCCCTGGAACATCATGCTCACCGACTCGTTGCGGTGGATGCGTTTGATCGCCTGGCCCAGCAGGCTCGCCACCGAGAGGACGGTGATCGAGGGGAGCTGCTTGCCGGAGGACAGGGGGATGGTGTCGGTGAGGATGATGCCCGCGAAGGGGGCGGCGCGCAGCCGTTCGATGGCGGGGCCCACCAGGAGCCCGTGGGTCGCCGCGGCGTAGATCGCGCGGGCCCCCTGCTTCTGGATCACCTCGGCCGCGGAGCAGATCGATCCGGCGGTGCTGATCATGTCGTCGAACATCAGCGCCACCTTGCCCTCCACGCTCGCGCCGATGATGTTGGCGCTCTTGGTGGTCTCGGCGCTGAGCCGCCGCTTGTCGACGATCGCCAGCGGCGCCCCCAGCCGCGACGCGTGGCCGCTGGCGCGCTTGATGCTCCCCTCGTCGGCGCTGACGACGACCAGATCCTCCTTGGGCAGGCCCATCGAGAGCACGTGGTTGGAGAGGACCGGCGCCGCGTAGAGATGATCCACCGGCACGTCGAAGAATCCCTGGATCTGCGGCGCGTGGAGGTCCATCGCCAGCACCCGGTCGGCCCCGGCGCGGGCGATGAGGTTGGCCACCAGCTTGGCGGTGATGGGGACGCGGCCGGAGTCCTTGCGGTCCTGCCGGGCGTAGCCGGAGTAGGGGATGACGGCGGTGAGACGGTAGGAGCTGGCCCGCTTGAAGCTGTCGATCATCACCAGCAGCTCCATCAGGTGATCGTTCACCGGAGGGCAGGTGGGCTGGACGATGAACACGTCGCGGCCGCGGACGTCCTCGTCGATCTTGCAGGAGATCTCCCCGTCGGGGAACCGCCCCATCGAGATCTTTCCCATCGGCAGGTTGAGGTACCGGCAGATGTCCTGCGTGAGCGGGACGTTCGCCGGGCCGCTGAAGATCTTGAGGTCGTTCATGGGGGCGTTCGGCGGGGGGGCGGAGGCCGGCGGAATCCGGGGGGACGCGGCGCTCGGCGCGTCCGCGGACGCCGCCACTGTGCCCCCCGGGCGACGGGAGTTCAAGCCGACGGCCGGGGGGCACGGTTCCGGAGGGCCTCGGCCACCTCGGCCAGCTGCGCCGGCGTGTTCACCGAGAGGGTCTCGCTCGGGTCGAGGCAGGGGAGGGCCTCCACCCGCCTGCCCTCCGCCAGGAGGATCCCCGGGCAGTCGGTGAGGTAATACTCGCCCGAGGCGTTGGCGTTGCCGAGCCGGCCGAGCGAACGGAGCAGATCCTCGGCGGCGAACACGTAGGTGCTCATGTTCACCTCGCGGATCGCCCGCTCCTCGGGGGAGGCATCCTTCTCCTCCACGATCCGCAGGAACCGCCCGGCGGCGTCGCGGACGATCCGCCCCAGCCCCTGCGGATCCGCGGTCACGGCGGTGCCCAGCAGGCAGCCCGGGCCCTCCGCGCCGAAGCGCTCGAGCAGTCCCCGCACGCTCTCCGGGCGGAGCATCGGGGAATCGCCGCACACGATCACCACCGGCCGTCCGGCCGTCCGGCCGCGGGCCCGGATCGCGTCGGCCGCGGCCGCCACGGCGTCGCCGGTGCCGCGCTGCGCCCGCTGCAGCGCGAACGTCACCCCGGGCACCCCCGCCAGGCAGTCCTCCACGAGCTCCGCCCGGTGGCCGACGACCACGATCACGTCGTCGACCCCGGCGGCCCGCAGCGCGTCGACCACCCACCGCACCAGCGCCCGCCCCGCGGCCTCGTGCACCACCTTCGGCAGGTCGCTCCCCATGCGCGTGCCCTTGCCGGCGGCGAGGACGACGCCGATCGGTGCGGGGGGCGGGGCGTGCGGATCGGACGACATCGCTCGGTGGCCTCGGGAGGGGCGCGGCTTCACGCCGGGTGGGTGCCGGGTACACTCCCGACGAATCCGCAAGACTCGGATCCAGCGCATTGAACCGCGGGACACCGCTCCAGGGCAACATGGCAGCGCCACGACGGATCACGATCATCGAGGGGACCGAACGGTCCGGCAACGGCGCGCGCGGCGCCGACATCGACGTCGCGGCGGGCCCGCTGGCGGTGCGCTGCCGGACGCTCGCGGGGGGCCTGGCCGACGGCGTGCGGGTGGTTGAGTTGATCGCCGGCGCGACGCGTGCCTTCATCCTCCCCGACCGGGGCCTGGGGATCTGGAAGGTCAACGCGGCGGGCACCGAACTGGGCTGGCAGTCGCCGGTGCGCGGGCCGGTGCACCCGATGCACGTGCCCCTCGCCGAGCCGTCGGGGCTCGGCTGGCTCGACGGCTTCGACGAACTCGTGGCCCGCTGCGGGCTGGTGAGCAACGGCGCCCCCGACTTCACCCCGGAGGGACGGCTGCTCCACGGCCTCCACGGCCGCGTGGCCAACCTTCCGGCGCGGTCGCTGGAGGTGGTGCTCGACGAGGAGCGGGGCACGCTCACCGCCGAGGGGATCGTCGACGAGACGCGCTTCCTCTGCCATGCCCTGCGGATGACCACGACGATCCGCCTCTCCGCCGCGCAGGCCGGCATCGCCTGGACGGACACCGTCCGCAATCTCTCCGACCGGCCCGCGACCATGCAGATGCTCTACCACGTCAACCTCGGGCCGCCGCTCCTGGCGCGGGGCACCGCGGTGGAGATGGCCGTCGCCGAACTCGCGCCGCGCGACGACCGCGCCGCCGCCGACATCCCCACCTGGAACACCTACGACGCGCCGCGGCCGGGCCGCCCGGAGGACGTCCACTTCGCCACGCTCCACGCGCCGGGCGGACGGGCGGCGGCGCTGCTGGTGGCCCCCGGGGGGCGGCAGGCTGCCCGGCTCTCCTGGGACACCGCCACGCTCCCCTGCTTCGCGCTCTGGAAGCAGCAGGGGGGGGAGGCCGACGGCTACGTGACGGGCCTCGAACCGGCGACGAATTTCCCCAACCCGCGGTCCTTCGAGGAGTCTCAGGGACGCGTGGTGCGCCTCGAGCCGCGCGGCGAGGTGACCTTCGATCTGGCCCTCGACCGGCTCGCCGGCGAGGAGGTGGCGGCGGCGCGGGACGCCGTCCGGGCCGCGGCCGTCGCCCCCGCGCGCGTCCACGCCGCGCCGCGCCGGGGCTGGTCACCCGGGGGTGTCGCCGGCGCGATCCTCATCGCGCTGGCCGGCCTGGCGGCGGGCGCGGCGGCCGAGCAGACAGGCACCCCGCGGCGCGTGATCGCCGCCGACGACTCGCGCCGCACGCTGGCCGCCATCGGGGCCGACGGAAGCGTCGAATGGCGCCGCGACAACGGCCCGATCCACGATCTCCATCTCCTCCCCGACGGCCACCTCCTCCTCCAGGACGGCTGGACGCGGATCGTCGAACTCGACCGCGACCGGCGCGTGGTGTGGGAGTACGACGCCGCCGCCGGCGACAACGCCGGCCGGCCCGTCGAGGTCCACGCCTTCCAGCGCCTCCCCGACGGGGGGACGATGATCGTCGAATCGGGCCCGGCGCGGATCCTCGAGGTGGCCCGCGACGGCACCGTGACGCGGCGCATCCCGCTCACCGTCGACCACCCGGCGGTGCACTCCGACACGCGGAACGTGCGCCGCACCCCCGCCGGCACGTATCTCGTGGCCCACGAGCGCGACGGCGTGGTGCGCGAATACGACGGCGACGGCCGCGTGGTGTGGGAGTACGACGTGCCGCTGTTCGGGCGCGAGCCGCGCGGGGGCCACGGCCCCGAGGCCTTCGGCGACCAGGTCTATTCGGCCGTCCGCCTCGCCGACGGCAACACCCTCGTGGGCACCGGCAACGGCCACTCGGTGCTCGAGGTGAACCCCGCCGGCGAGATCGTCTGGCAGCTCGGGCAGCACGACCTGCCCGGGATCGTCCTCGCCTGGGTGACGCAGGTGTGGCGCCTCCCCAACGGCAACACGCGCTTCGTCAACTGCCACGCCGGCCCCGACAACCCGCAGATCATCGAGGTCGACCGGGACAAGAACGTGGTCTGGACCTTCCGCGACTTCGACACCTTCGGCGATTCGACGCCGGTGGCCGTGGTCATCGATCCCTGACGGCGCCGCCCGGGGAGCGCCCGCCGGTGTTCGTCCCGGAGCCGGTCTCCGGCCCGCCGCGCGGAGGCCCGGCCCTGCCGTCGCCGAGCGGCGGCCGCGGCGCCGGGTGCGTCGCGAGCAGGTCGCGCAGCGCCCCCACTTCCCTGGGCCGTTCGGCGGCGAGGTTCCGCGTCTCGTCGGGATCGGCGCGGAGGTCGTAGAGCTCCCAGGCGGCGGTCTCCTCGTCGGCCCCGAAGCCGCGCCATTCCACCAGCCGCAGCCCGGCGGTGCGCACGGCGCGGCCGAGGCGATCCCCGCGCGGATAGACGTGGATGCAATGGTCGCGGCCGGCCGCGGAGGGATCGGCCAGCACGTGGGCGAAGCTCCGCCCGTCGCGTCCCTCCACCGGCGGCAGCCCGGCCAAGTCGAGGAGGGTGGGGAGCACGTCGACGCTCTCCACGAGCGCCGACGTGACGCCGCCGCGGACCATGCCGGGGGCGGCCACGATCAGCGGGATGCGCGTCGCCTGCTCGTAGTTGGAGTGCTTGCACCACTGCCCGTGGTCGCCGAGATGCCAGCCATGATCGCCCCACAGGACGAGAATCGTGTCGGAGGCCAGGCCGGTCTCGTCGAGGGCGTCGAGCACGCGCCCGATCTGGGCGTCGACGTAGCTCGCGGCGGCGTAGTAGCCGTGGACGAGCCGCCGCGCGAGCGAGTCGTCAACGGGGCCCCGGTCGGGCACGTCCTTGTACTGCCGCAGCTCGCCCCAGGGGGCCGCGGCGTAGGGGGGCGCGCCGGCGGGGGGGCCGAGGGGCCGGGCGCGCGGGAGACGCTCCGGATCGTGGAGGCGCCAGTAACGCTCCGGGGCCACGAAGGGGAGATGGGGCTTGAGGAAGCCGACGGCGAGGAAGAACGGAGCGCCGGGCGCCGCGGCGGCGGCACGGATCCGGCGCACCGCCTCGGCCGCGATCCGGCCGTCGTCGTAGGTGTCGTCGTCGACGTCGGCCCGTTCGGTGGCGCTGCCGCGGGGGAGTTTCTCCGCGCCGGGGCGGTTCTCGAACCGGGCCGCTTCCCGGCTCGGGCGGTCGTTCTCCGGCAGGACATAGTGCACGGTGCGGCCGCGGAAGGGGGGCTCGTGCCAGCTCGCGTCGTCGCCGCGGTTGCCATGGCCGATGTGGAACACCTTCCCCAGGCTCGCCGTGCGCCAGCCGGCGTCGCCGAAGAGCTGCGGCAGGGTGCGGATCGTGGGGACGGCACGGCGGAAGTTGGTGCCCAGGTCGTAGATCCCGAGCGTCTGCGGGCGCATGCCGACGAGGAGGGCGTTGCGCGACGGCGAGCAGACGGCCTGGTTGCAGAAGGCGGCGTCGAAGCGCACGCCGCGTGCGGCGAGCCGGTCGATGTGCGGCGTCCGGGCCGCGGCGTCGCCGTAGCAGCCGAGCGCCGGCTTGAGGTCGTCGACGCAGATCAGGAGCACGTTGGGCCGCCGGTGGGGCTGGGGATCGGCGGCCGGCGCCGGCCCGCCCACGGCCGCGAGGAGTGCCGCCACCAGGGGCGCCGCGGCCACGAGGCCCAGCCGCCGTCGTGCTCGGTGGGCGATCATCGATGGCGTTCCCCGCGAGGGGCCGGGTGTCATTCGTGCGCCGCGCCGCGCCACGCGGCGGGGGCCTCCGCCGGCAGCGGCGGCGCCAGCTCCCGCTTCGCCAGGCAGCGCGGGCACCACCACGGCGCCGGCTTCTTCACCGGCCGGGGGCTGCGCACATGGCAGCCGGCGCAGCGGTAGCGCTTGCCGCGCACGGCGGTCTTGGGGCGGAGGCGCTTGCCGGAGCGGGGGATGTTCTTCATGGCAGGCGGTGGAGGGATCGGGGCTCGTGCGTCATCATACGACCCTCGTGCCGCCCGGTGACCGGGCGGCCGGAGCGCCGCGCGGCCCGCGGCACG
>CAISKG010000606.1 GCA_903885855.1 uncultured Planctomycetaceae bacterium | reverse complement strand
TCTGGGCCAGAGCCGGCCCGCGGCCTGCTCGAGGCGGCCGCCTCGCGCCTCGCCGACGAGACCGGCACCGTCATTCTCCTCAAGGGCCCCGACACGCTCGTCACCGACGGCCGGCGCCGTGCCCGCAACGCCACCGGCAATCCCGGCATGGCCAGCGGCGGCATGGGCGACGTGCTCACGGGCCTCATCGCCGCGCTCCTCCGTCAGCCGGCCGCGTCCGCGGCCGGCCCCGCGTGCTGCCTCGAGCCCTTCGAGGCCGCCGGGCTGGGGGCCTGGGTCCACGGCCGCGCCGGCGATCTGGCGGCGGAGGCGATCGGGGAGATCTCCCTCACCGCGCGTGACGTCGTCGCCTTCATCCCGGCGGCGCTGGCCGCCGTGGTCGCCGCGTGAAGGGCGCGTGCCGCCGCGCGCCGGCGGCGCGGAGCAGCCCGGTGACCTCGACGACGGCGTCGTCCCCCGCCATCCACACGCGCGCCGCGGGATCGCCCTCGAGCGTGTGCCCCCCCGTGAAGGAACCGAACGCCGGCAGCGTGAGCACGCCGCCGGCCAGGTGGAAGCAGCGTTCCACCACGCGGTCGCCCGACCGGGCCGATACCGCCACCCGCGGATGCAGATGGCCGGCGACGATGAGCGCGCCGGCCGCGGGGGCCGCCCCGGCGGCGTCGTGGACGAGATGGAGCGGCGGCTCGACGAGCGATTCCAGACAGGCGTCGAGGCCGAGGGCGGGGGCGTGGCGCCGGGCGGTGCGGTCGTGGTTGCCGAGGACGAGCACGAACGACACCGCCGCGAAGCGGTCGCGCAGGGCCCGGAACTCGCCGATCACCGCCGGCGTGCAGCCCACCGCCGCATGGAGGAGGTCGCCGAGGATCACCAGCCGCGCCGCCCCGGTGGCGGCGAGCGTGTGCTCGAGCCGGGCGAGGTCGGCCTGCGACGAGCCTTCGGGCACGGGGATGCCGGCGCTTCGGAAGGTGGCCGCCTTGCCGAGGTGGAGATCGGCGACGAGGAGCGTCGCGCTGGCCGGCAGGAAGGCCGCCTGCCCGGGGAGGAGGCGGATGTCGCAGGCCGCGCCGCCGGTGCCGAGGACGAGGTCGGCGCCGCGGCGCTCGGGAGGGGGCGCGTCGGACCGCCCCGAGCCATCCGTCGCGCCGAGGTGCGTCGCCATCACCGCCTCCCTGCCCGGCAGCCGGCCCGTCCGGTGCCCTCCCAAGCGTAGCAGGGCGGGGGCCGAGCGGTGCGCCGGCCGCCGCGGCGCCGCAGCACGGCGCTCGACGGGGGGCGTCAGGATGCGCTCGGCGGCGCGTCGGCGCTGCGCTCCAGGTCGCGGGCCATGTCCATGATCCGCTCCAGCCAGCCCTGCGTGGTGAGACGCGACTGGATGTGCTCCGCCCACAGGGGGAAGGCCAGCGGGGAGATCCGCGGGGTGTCGACGACAACGATCTCGAGCGTCGCGATCCGCTCGAGCGCCGCCTCCAAGCGCCGGTATTCGAACTGCCGCTCGAGCACCTCGCGCCGGGCCTGCTCGAGGAGCATGTTGCCGGCGTCGTGCTCGGAGAGGACGTCGAAGATCAGCCCCGCCGAGGCCTGCGTCTGCCGCGCCGAACGTCCCCCGGAGGCCACGAGCCCCGCCACGCGGGCCACCTCGCGGAAGTGCCGCCGCGCCATCTCGGTGCCGCGCAGGCACTCGAGCAGGTCCTCGAGCAGGCCCGCGGGGGAGAGCAGCCGGCGCCAGGCCTCGGGGTCGTCGGGCAGCGCGCGGCGGCCGGCGAGCTGCAGCCCCCAATCGGTGGCGGCGATCTGGAACGTGCTCGGGGCGTCGCGGGCGATCCGCCAGGCGACCAGGGTCGCCAGGCCCTCGTGCACCAGCCGCCCTTCGAAGGGGAAGAGGAAGGCATGGCGCACCGCCGGCTCGCCGCGCGCGGTGCGGCCGGTGGCGGCGCGTTCCACCAGGAGCATGTCGGCGTCGGGGAGGCGGCTCCAGCGGGCCTGGGTCTCGAGGAGCGGCAGCACCGCGCGCAGCTCCCCCGGGAGCCGGGCGGCGTCCCCCGCCGCGTCGCGCACCAGCTCCAGCACCTTCCGCGAGAGGAGCGTCGTGAGGGGCATCCGGCCCCCGTTCCAGCGCGGCACGGAGAGCCCCTGCGGCCCGGCCCGGCTCCGCCGCACCCAGGCCACCAGGCCGTCGAAGCGGAACAGCGCCAGCGCCCTCCCGGCGAACAGGAACCGGTCGCCGGGCGCCAGGCGCGACACGAACGACTCCTCCACCGTGCCCAGCCGGCCGCCGCGCACCCAGCGCACCTCCACCGTGGCGTCGCCGGTGATCGTGCCGATCGACATCCGGTGGCGCCGGGCGATCGCCGGCGAGGCGACGTACCAGCGGCCGAAGCGCTCCACGAGGCGGGCGAAGTCGGGATAGGCCGCCAGCGCCGGCCCTCCGCGCGCGGCGAAGTCGAGCGCCCAGCGCCAGGAGCGGTCGTCGAGCCGCGCGTAGGCGCGCGTCGAGCGCACCTCGGCGAGGAGGTCGGCGGCGCGGAAGCCGCCGCTGGCGGCCACGGTGACCAGATGCTGGGCCAGCACGTCGAGCGGCTCCTCGAGCGGCGGCCGCGGCTCGACCACCCCCTCCTCGCTCGCGCGCCGCGCCGCGGCGCATTCCACCAGCTCCAGCGCGTGGGTCGGCACGCACACCAGCCGGCCGGTGGCGCCGGGGGCGTGGCCGCTGCGGCCGGCGCGCTGGAGGAGCCGGGCGATCCCCTTGGGGCTCCCCACCTGGAGCACCTGCTCGACCGGCCCGAAGTCGACCCCCAGATCGAGGCTCGAGGTGGCGACCACGCAGCGCAGCCGCCCGCGCCGCAGCCCCTCCTCGGCCGCCTCGCGCAGCTCGCGGTCGACCGAGCCGTGGTGGAGGGCGATCTCCCGTCGCCACGCGGGCCGGGCGGCACGGATGGCGTCGAACCAGCGTTCCGCCTGGGAGCGCGTGTTCGTGAACACCAGCGACGTCCGGGCCTTGTCGAGCACGCCGAGGACCTGCGGGAGGAGGCGCATCCCCATGTGGCCCGCCCAGGGGAAGCGCTCCATCGGCTCGGGGACGAGCGTCTCGATGACGAGGCGGCGCGGGATCCGCGCCGAGACCAGCCGCGCCCCGGCCACCCCGCCCGGCCCGACGAGCGCCGCCAGGGCGTCGTCGAGGTTGGCGAGCGTCGCCGACAGGCCCCAGGTGACCAGGCCCGGGGCGAGTGTCCGCAGGCGCGCGAGGGCCAGCTCGGTCTGCACGCCGCGCTTCGTGGAGAGGAGCTCGTGCCACTCGTCGACGATCACGGTCTCGAGCCCCGCGAACACCTCGTGGCAATCGTCGAGGGAGAGCAGGAGCGAGATCGTCTCGGGGGTGGTGACGAGCCCCTCGGGCCAGCGCTGCCGGAGCCGACGCCGCTCGGCCGCCGGCGTGTCGCCGGTGCGCGCGGCCACGC
>CAISKG010000605.1 GCA_903885855.1 uncultured Planctomycetaceae bacterium | reverse complement strand
TCCTGGATGGCGATGAAGGGACCGTAGTACTTGCAGAGGCCGTCGGCCTCGATCATCGCCTCTCCGGCGGGATGGCTCGCTTCCGGCATGGGTGGTTTCCGCGGTGCAAGGGTCCTCGAAGAGCCCTTCATTGTTAGGGGCAAACCCCGGCCCCGGCAATCCCCCGCCAGCCCCCTCCCGGCCCCCTGGCGGCCCGCGGAATACGTCATTCATGACGTTTTTCCGCCGCGGACGTCCTCTGGAAAAGCAGCGGTTCTTCCGGGACGCCGACCGCCGCTTCGAGCGGCGGGAGAAGGCCGGGGCCGTGGGCCGCTAGCCCCGCGAAGCCGGCGGCGGGAGCGGCTCCCGCTGCGGCCCCTCGATCCCACGTCGCCAGGCGATGTGGCAGCGCCAGGCGTCGTCGGGCGCCGGATGGTCGCCGCGCACGTGGACGCCGCGCGTCTCCGTCCGCACGATCGCGGAGCGGATCATGAGGCGTGCCACCTCGAGCATGTTCTGCAGCTGCCACCCTTCGGGATCGGCGAACTGCCGCGGGAGCACGTAGCGGCACCAGCCCTCGACGATCTCCAGCGCCTCGCCCAGCGCGGGGCCCGATCGCTCCACGCCCACGTGCCGCCACATCAGGCTGCGCAGCGAGTTGCGGATGTCGCCGAGATCGAGCGCCCCCTGGGCGTCGGAGGATCGGGCGTTGGCCAGCGCCGGCACCCGGAAATCGTCGGCGGGCCCCGCGAGGATCTCGGCGCTGGCCGCGGCGCCGGCCCGCGCCCCGTACACGAGCCCCTCCAGGAGGCTGTTGCTCGCCAGCCGGTTGGCGCCGTGGAGACCGCTCGACGTGACCTCGCCGGCGGCGAACAACCCCGGCAGCGACGTCCGACCGGCGGCGTCGACGGTCACGCCGCCCACCATGTAGTGGGCGCCGGGGCGCACGGGGATCCGGTCGCGTGCCAGATCGAGGCCGAATTTGGCGCAGATCTGCGCCATGCCCGGGAAGCGGGCGACGACGTCGCCGGGATCGAGGTGCGAGAGATCGAGGTAGACGTTGGAATGGTGCGTCCGCGCCATCACGATCGTGATCGCACGGGAGACGACGTCGCGGGGGGCGAGTTCCGCGCGGGGATCGAAGTCGGGCATGAAGCGGCGCCCGTCCCGGTCGACGAGCCGCGCTCCCGCGCCGCGCACCGCCTCGGTGATGAGGCTCCGCGAACCGCCGGCGATGTAGAGCACGGTGGGGTGGAACTGCATGAACTCCATGTCGCGCAGGCCGCAGCCGGCGCGCCACGCCAGCGCCATCCCGTCGCCGACGGCGCCCTCGGGATTGGTCGACTCGCGGTACAGCTGCCCCGCGCCGCCGGTGGCCAGGATCGTGCGCCGGGCCCAGACCATCGTCTTCCCATGGCCCCGGTTCCATACCAGCGCCCCGCGGCAGGCGCCCTCGTGCGTGAGGAGGTCGATCGAGAAGGTGCCCGGCCAGAAGTCGAGGTGGTCGAGCGACCGGGCGCGCTCGATGATCGCTCGCATCACCTCCCTGCCGGTGGCGTCGCCGAGCGCGTGGACGATGCGGTGATGGCTGTGCCCCCCCTCGCGGCCGAGTTCGAGGGTGCCGTCGCGCTCGTCGAAACGCGTCCCCCAGCCGATCAGCTCCGCGATGTGGGCGGGCGCCTCGCGCACCACCGCGTCGACGACCGCCTCGTGGCACAGCCCGCCGCCCGCGGAGAGGGTGTCGGCCACGTGATTGTCGAAGCGGTCCTCGGGATCGACGACGCCGGCGATGCCCCCTTGGGCCCACTGGCTGGAGGAGGTGAGGAGATCGTCCTTGGTGACGATCGTCACCGACAGCCGCGGGTCGACGGCCAGCGCCGCCCGCAGGCCCGCCACGCCGCCGCCGAGCACGAGGACGTCGGTGAAGCAGTGCGGCACACGCTTCGGACCGAAGGCCGCGAGATACCGCGGCCCATCGCACGCCACGGTCATTCGCCCGCCGTCCCCTGCGTGTAGGCCTTGAACTGCTCGAGGTATTCCGACGGCGGCCGCGTGCGCCGTCCTTCGGCCTGCCCCCCCTTCACGTCGGAGGGCACGTCACGGCGGCTGCGGACGCCGTCGCCACGCAGGCCGAGCGACCGCAGCGCCTTGTCGAAGGTGCCGCGCTTCGAGGCGTCGCCGCCGGCCTCGAGAGCCTTCATCGATTCCCAGCGACGCAGGAAGGCCCGTGCCTCCTCGCGCGTCCAACCGAGCTCGTCGAGGAGATCGGTGCGGCCGGCGTCCAGGTCGTCCTTGAGCGTGCGGAGCGCCAGATCGGCCGCGTTGCGGGCATGATCGGTGTTCTGCTCGCCCCACTCCGCCTCACGGTCCGGGGCGTTCCCCTCGAGCGCCGCCCCCTCCCGCCGGGGAGGCCCGCCCGCCTCGGACCATCCGCCGCTGCCGGTGGGGCTCGACGACGCCCCCGGCTCCCCCTGCGGCTTGTCTCCGTCCTTGCCGCCGCCACCTTCTCCATCATCCGATTGAGAGGGGCCGCCAGCGCCCTTCTCACCAGCGCCCTTCTCACCAGCGCCCTTCTCACCAGCGCCCTGCTCGCCAGCCCCCTTCTCGCCAGCCCCCTTCTCGCCAGCACCCTTCTCGCCAGCACCCTTCTCACCAGCACCCTTCTCGCCAGCACCCTTCTCGCCAGCACCCTTCTCGCCAGCACCCTTCTCGCCAGCACCCTGCTCGCCAGCGCCCTGCTCGCCAGCGCCCTTCTCACCTGCGCCCTTCTCACCTGCGCCCTTCTCACCTGCGCCCTTCTCAC
>CAISKG010000604.1 GCA_903885855.1 uncultured Planctomycetaceae bacterium | reverse complement strand
TGCCGCCCCGGGCCGGATCGGAACCGTGCCGGGCGCGGCCTTCGACGAGGAGTTCGCCGCGGCGGCGGGCTACGCCGAGCGGCTCGCGGCCGACGCCCGGCTCGAGCGCCATGGCGACGCCGCGGCCCCGCAGGCGCCCGGCGGCGTCCCGGCCACCGCGGCCTTCCTCCGTGTTCTGGGCCTCGATCCCGCCGCACGGCCGCTGCCCCCGTCGCCCCCGCTCGACGCCGCGGCCGCCGCCGCCACCGACCGCGACCGCCAGCGGCGGCAGGTGGAGCAGGCCTCGCGCTTCACGCAGCGCGTCCTCGAGCACTCGGCCGCCCGGCGGGCCCGCGACTGGGGCGATGTGATCTCCGCCGCGCAGCGCAAGGACGCCGCCGCGGCCGCCGCCGCGGTCGAGGGCCATCGCGAGCGCATCCGCCGCGAGCTCGTCGGCGTCATCGACGAGGCGCCCGTGCCCTTCGCCGCCCGCTCGCGGAAGATCCTCGACGATCCCGACTTCACCGGCTGGGAGGTGGCGGTCGACCTCTACCCGGAGGTGTTCGCCGGCGGGATCCTCCTGGTGCCCAAGGGCATCCCGGCGGGCGAACGCCGCCCGGCGGTCGTCTGCCAGCACGGCCTCGAGGGCGTGCCCATGGACGTCGTCACGCGCGAGGGGCCCTCGTTCCCGGTCTACAAGGCCTTCGCCGCCGAGCTCGCCCGGCGGGGCTACGTCACCTTCGCGCCGCAGAATCCCTACCGCGGTCAGGATCGCTTCCGCACCCTGCAGCGCAAGGGTAATCCCCTCGGCCTCACGCTCTTCTCCACGATCATCCCCCAGCACGGCAGGATTCTCGACTTCCTCGAGCGGCTCCCGGAGGTGGATCCCGAGCGCATCGGTTTCTACGGGCTCTCCTACGGCGGAAAGACCGCGATGCGCGTCCCGCCCTTCGAGCCGCGCTACCGGCTCTCGATCTGCTCGGCCGACTACGACGAATGGGTGCGGAAGAACGCCGTCGACCATGCCCCCTACAGCTACATCTTCACCGGCGAGTACGAGATCTTCGAGTGGAACATGGGCCATCTGGCCAACTACGCCGAGCTGTCGTGGCTCGTCTGGCCGCGTCCCTTCATGGTCGAGCGCGGTCACGACGACGGCGTGGCGCCCGACGAGTGGGTGGCGTGGGAATACGCCAAGACCGAGCGGCATTACGTCAAGCTCGGGGCGGCGGCCGACGCCGAGATCGAGTGGTTCGACGGGCCGCACGCCATCAACGGCGCCGGCACCTACGACTTCCTCGACCGGCATCTCGATCCCGAGGGACGCCTGCCGCGGCGCTGATCGCGGACAGCTCGCAGGCGGTGGACACAGCGATCCGCCGCCGGATGCGGCGGCAGGCACCCCTGAAAAACCTCGGCTTTTTCAGGGTGCCCACACGTCGAACAAGGTCATGGATGACGTTTTCCACGGACAGCTAGCGCGTGGCCAGCGGCTGGGTAGCGCGGAGATAGGCGAAGAGGTCGCGGATCTGCTGGTCGTCGAGGCCGCGCAGCAGGCCGCTGGGCATGATCGACACCGGGCTCAATCGCCGCTCTTCGATGCCCTCGCGCGGCACCGGCACCGTCCGGCCGTCGGCGGTGCGGAGGAAGAGCATCCCCGGATCCTCGCCGACGACGAAGCCGGAGAGCGTGCGGCCGTCGTCGGTGATCACGACGGTGGTCTCGTAGCCCTCGCGGATCGCGGTGCTGGGGCTGGCCACGTGGCCGAGGAGCGCCTGCGGGTCGGAGCGGTCGTGGCTGGTGAGGTCGGGCCCGATCTGCCCCCCCTCGCCGAAGAGCATGTGGCAACTGGCGCAGGTGGTGCGGAACACCGTGCGTCCCAGCACCGGGCTGCCCGATCCCCGGGCGAGCACGCGCCGGCCGCGTTCCAGATCCTCGGCGACGGCCTCCGCCTCGCTGCCGGGGGCCGGCGCGGGGCCGAAGACGCGCTCCACGAGCGCCACAAGCGCGGGATCCCGGTGGAGCCGCAGGCGCGTGAGCGCGTCGTCGGTCACCGCGGTTCGGTCGGCGGTGCCCGCGTCGACGGCCCGGAGCAGCTCCGCCGCCCAGGCCGGGCGGCCGGCCAGCAGCGCGGCGG
>CAISKG010000603.1 GCA_903885855.1 uncultured Planctomycetaceae bacterium | reverse complement strand
TTCACGGGTGCCTGCCGCCGCATCCGGCGGCGGATCACTCGGGCCACGGCCTCTTAGCGGCCGGTGCGGCGTGCGTCGCCGTCGTGCGGCCGGAGCCAGTCGAGGTCGCCGGGCCCCGGGACGGGGGGCGCACCGGCCGGCCGCGCGACCGCGGCGACATGGTCCGGGCAGGGCTCGAAGCAGCGCACGCTCCACGCGCATTCCCCGGCCCGCCACGTCTCGAGGCCGTCGCCGTCGGCCGGCGCGGCGCGCACCACCGCGGCGATCTCCGGTCCCCCTCCCCCGATCCCCGTGCCGAGGCACTTGAGGCAGGCCTCCTTGCAGGTCCAGAGGCGGTGGAAGGTCACGGCCGCCACCGCCGCCGGCAGCGCCGCGAGCGCCTCCGCCTCCTCCGGGGCGATGCGCCGCGCGACGTGCAGCAGTTCGCCGAGCGTCCGCGGTCGGGCGTCGACCGCCTCGATGTCGACGCCGATCGAAGCCGCGATCCCGCCCTCCCCGGCCGGTGCGAGCCCGAAGAGCGCCGTCGCGCCCGAATGGGAGAGATTGAAGGCCACGGTCGCGGCTGCGCCGGCGAGCGTCGGCTTGCCCGGGGCCGCGGCGACGAGGGGAACGCCCGCCGGCGGAAGGCCGAGGAGGTCGCCGAGGAGCCGGCGCAGCAGCCCGCGCCGCACGACGAAGCGGTCGCGGTCGAGGGTGCGCCGGTAGCGGTCGGCCCGCGTCCGCTCCGCGGCGGAGAGGCTCGCGGCGAACACGCCCGCGTCCCAGGCGTCGCAGTCGGCCAGGCGGAGGCGGAAGGGAGCCGTCATGGTCGCTGCGCAATCCGCAAGCCGGGGGGGCCGCCCCGGATGCATCGACGCGGCCCGGGAGCGTCGATGCCGGCGCCGGCCCCCTGCCCGACGCCCATTTCGCCTTCCTTCGCCGGCGCCCCGAGCATACCCTCCCCCTGCCCGGGTGCCCCCCCTGCCGTCGCCGCTCGCTCGTCCCCATGTCCCGATCGCAGCCCGCGTCCATCCATCGTTCCCCGCCGCGCGGCGCATGGCGGGTGACGCTCCACGGGCGGTTCGATCGGATCGCCGCGCGGCATCCCGCCGCGCCGGCGGTGGCCTGCGGCGGACACGCCCACGCGTACGCCGACGTCGCCGCCGCCAGCCGCCGCGTCGCCGCGCACCTCCGACGCCTCGGTGTCGGGCCGGGCGACGCGGTCGGGGTCTGCCTGGAACGGTCGGCGGAATTCGTGGTCGCCGTGCTGGCGATCCTCCGCTGCGGCGCCGCCTACGCGCCGCTGCCGCTCGACTACCCGCCGGCCCGACTCCTCGGCATGGTGGATGACGCGGGCATCCGCCTGCTGGTCAGCGGCGGGGCGGCCCGCGCCGTGGCCGCCGGGCTGATCGCACGGCGCGGGGATCTCGCCGAGTGCGTGCTCGATCCCGGGTGGGTCTGGGACCGGAGCGGGGCCGGGAGGAGCGCGGAGCCCGCGACGGCCGACGCGGGCGCCGAATCCCCCGCCTACGTGATGTTCACGTCGGGATCGACGGGACGCCCGCGCGGGGTCGTCGTGCCCCACCGCGCCGTGGCCGGGCTCGTCATCGGGCAGTCGTACGTCGACTTCGGCCCCGGCCTCCGCACGCTCCTCTTGGCTCCCACCGCCTTCGACGCCTCGACCTTCGAGCTGTGGGCTCCGCTGCTGCACGGCGGCACGGTCGTCGTCCACCCCGCTGCCGACTTCGATCCGCGCTCGCTCGGCGCGTCGCTGCGCGAGGGAAGGGTGAATTGCCTGTGGCTGACCGCCGGGCTGTTCAACCTCGTCGTCGACCTGATGCCGTCGGCGCTGTCCGGGGTGGGGCACGTCCTCACCGGCGGCGACGTGCTCTCGGTGGAGCACGTCCGTCGGGCGTTCGCGGCCCTGCCCGGCATCCGCCTCACCAACGGCTACGGCCCCACCGAGACGACGACCTTCGCCACCACCCACCCCATCGATCCGCTCGACCCCGCTCCGCACGGGCGGGTGCCGATCGGCCGGCCGCTCGCACACACCACCTGCCGGATCGTGGACGAGCGCGGCGGCACGGTGTCCGGCGAAGGCGAGGGCGAATTGTGGATCGGCGGGTCGGGCGTGGCGCTGGGGTATCTCACGGACGATCCGCAGGCCTTCGTGACGGTGCCGGGGGAGGCGGGCGGCGTTGCCCGCCAGTACCGCTCCGGCGACCGCTGCCGCCGGGAGGCCGACGGTTCGCTCTCGTTCCTCGGGCGGATCGACCGGCAGGTGAAGATCCGCGGCCATCGTGTCGAGCCAGCCGGGATCGAGTCGCTCCTGGCGACGCATCCCCTGATCCGCGACGCCGTCGTGCTGCCGTGCACCGGCGGCGGCGAGACGTCGCTCTCCGCCTGCGTGGTGCGGCGCGACGGCTCGACCGCGCCCGTCGCGGGACTGCGCGAGTGGCTCCTCGAACGCCTGCCGACGGCGGCGGTGCCCGGGCGGATGACGGTGCTCGAGCGCCTGCCGGTGACGGCCAACGGCAAGGTCGACCGGGCGGCGCTCCTGGCCTCGCCCGCGGAGATCCGTCGGAGCGAGCCTCCCCGCGGCCCCGTCGAGACGCAGCTCGCGGGGCTCTGGGAGGAGACCCTCGGCCGCGGCGGCGTGGGCCGCGACGACGACTTCCTCCGCGACGGCGGCGACTCGCTGGCGGCGATGCGTCTGGTGACGCGGATCGAGATGGCCACGGGGACGCGGCTGCCGGTGCGGACGGTGTTCGAGCATCCCCGCCTCGCCGATCTGGCGGCGGCGCTCGTGGCCGCGGGGCCGGGAGCCGTGCCCGTGCCCGAGGCCCTGGCCGCGCGGCCGCGGGGCGGAGACCGGCCGGTCGACCTGCCGGCGCTCGCCGCCCAGCGCGGCATGTGGGTCCTGCAGCAGCTCCTTCCCGACCCCGCCACCTACAACCAGCCCTTCGCCTTCGCGCCGCGCGGCGACGTCGATTGGGCGCGCATCCGACGCCGGCTCGAGGAGGCCGTCGACCGCCATCCCGCGCTGCGATCGGCGCTGGTCGAGGATGGGGGCTCGCTCGTGCAGCGGGTGATGCCCGTCGGCGCCGTGCCCCTTCCCTGGCGCGAGGAGCCGGGGGTGGGCCCGGACCGGATCGGCGCCCGCCTGGCCGCGCGTGTCCGGGAGCCGTTCGACCTGGCGGCGGCGCCGTTGTGGGGGGCCACGCTCTTCCCCCACGCCGCGCCGCACGGCGTGTTGCTGCTCTCGTTCCACCACGCGATCATCGACGACTGGTCGCTGGGGCTCCTGCTCGACGAGTTGGGCGCCGCGCGGGCGGCCGCGCCGGCGTGGCCCGGC
>CAISKG010000602.1 GCA_903885855.1 uncultured Planctomycetaceae bacterium | reverse complement strand
GGGCCGCCTCCTCGTCGCCCGGCCTTCGCCGCAGGGGCGCCGGGACCGCGGCATTCTACCCCGCGACGGCACCGTCGCCCCGCCCCGGGCCGACGGCGATCCCGTCGCCATCCGCCTCGGCGGGGGGGCGGTATTCCCGGACCAGTCGCTCGAGCGCCCGCCGCAACGCCTCGGGCGGGTGGTCGAGGAGGGTCTCGAGCTCCGCCACCACCCGTTCGACGTCCTCGGGATCCTGCTCCGGGCCCACCACGCAGGCCACCTTGGGGTGCGCCGTGCCGAGGCGCCGCTCGTCGGGGAAGGTCAATTCCTCGTAGAGCTTCTCCCCGGGGCGCAGACCCGTGAACACGATCGGGATCTCCGCCTCGGTGGCGCCCGACAGCGCGATCACGTCGCGGGCCAGCTCGACGATCCGCACCCGGCTGCCCATGTCGAGGACGAACGTCTCCCCTCCCTTGCCCAGCGCCGCCGCCTGGATCACCAGCTGCGCCGCCTCGGGGATCATCATGAAGAAGCGCGTGATCTCCGGGTGGGTCACGGTGACCGGCCCGCCACGCCGGATCTGCTCCTCGAAGGTGGGGACGACGCTGCCGTTGCTCCCCAGGACGTTGCCGAAGCGGACGACGACGAACGTCGTCGGGAAGCGTGTGGCCGCGGCGCGCACGAGGCGCTCGGCGAGCAGCTTCGTGCACCCCATGACGCTCGTGGGATTGACCGCCTTGTCGGTGGAGATCATCACGAAGGTGCGCACGCCCGACTCGCCCGCGATCCGCGCCACGAGGCGCGTCGCCAGGCAGTTGTTGCGGATCGCCTCGGCGGGGCTCCCCTCCATCAGGGGCACGTGCTTGTGGGCCGCGGCGTGGAAGACCAGCGCCGGCCGGTGCTCGGCGAACACGCGCCGCATCGTGGCCTCGTCGCGCACGTCGGCGACCACCACCGCGAGGTCGTTCCGCGGCCCGTGGCGCGCGAGCTCCTGCTCGAGGTGGAACAGCGCGTTCTCGCCATGATCCACCGCCACCAGCCGGGCCGGGCGGAAACGGAGCACCTGGCGGCAGATCTCCGAACCGATCGACCCGCCGGCCCCGGTGACCAACAGCACCCGCCCGGCGACGAGATCGCGGATCGCGCCGTCGTCGAGCGTCACCGGCTCGCGGCGCAGGAGGTCGCGCAGTTCCACCGGCCGCAGCAGCGCCTGCGGCACGGCCGAGTCCTCCGGCGAGAGGAGGTCGTCGATCGTGGGAATGACGCGCACCGTCGCGCCGGCGGCGGTCGCATCGGCGAGGAGGCCGCGCAGGTCCTCCCCCGTCACGCTCCCCGCCTGCACGATCACCTCGTCGACCGGGCGCCGGGCGAGGATCGTCGCGGCGTCGGCCACGCCGCCGAGCACCGGGATGCCCGCCACACGGGTGCCCTTGAGGAGGGTGTTGTTGTCGATGAATCCGGGGATGTGGTAGGGCCGGGTCGCGCTCGCCAGCAGGTTGCGCGCGAGCAGCTCGCCCGCGGGGTTCGCCCCCACCACCAGCGCCAGCCGCACGTCACGCCGCGCGAGCAGGGGGCGCAGCTCCTCGCGGATCGTCCGGGGCAGCGCCCGCACCGCCCCCACCAGGAGGATGCTCGCGGCCCAGTCGATGAGGAGCACGCTGCGCGGGAGGCGCACCATGCCGCCGATGCCGCCGATCGCCTCGCGGAGCAGCTCCAGGCCGAAGAGGATGAGGGCCGCGACCGTCGTGGTGAACACCAGTCGGCCCACGTCGGCGAAGGCGATCCGGCCGAACAGCCAGGAGAACTGGCCCTGGGCGAGGAACACGACGGTCTTCACCGCCACGACCCACCACACCGTGGCCTGGAACATCTCGAGCATCGAGCCGTCGACCCGGAAATCCCACCGGGTGAGGAACGACAGAAACCAGCTGACGACGAAGATCGCCGCGTGGGCCCCCACCATCGCCACCAGATGGGTGCCGATGTGGGGCAGATCGACCCCTCGGGAAGGGGACCTGCCGGCGGCCCCGGAAGACGCGGCCCCGGAACCGGCGGACACGGCCCCGGAATCGGAGGACGCCGGTGCGCGCCGCGCGGGGCGGGATGGCGGCGGATCGCGATCGGGGTGGGCCATGGAACGCCGCGGGGCAGCGGGGACCGGTCACCCCCGGAACATACCACCGCGCCGCCCCACCTTGCGGAACGGGAAGGTCCGCGGGGAGCTTCCCCCGAATCACCGGCTTTCCCGTCATCCCCGGGGGACGCGATCCCACGCAGCCCCCCCGGACATCGTCGCCCGCCCCGTCCCCCGGCCAGCCCCCGCAGCATCGGAAGAATCGGCAAAGTCCACGCCGCTTCCCTGCCGATCAAGCCGATGACGCTGAGTTTTCCGGTTGCAAGGAGCGTGGCATGGCCCGAGTCAACGACCGCCTTGAGCACATGGGTTGCACCGGGAGCGAGCGCGGCCGCCGCGCCGCCGGCCGGGGACGGGGATGGGCCTGGCTGGTCGCCGTCACGGCACTCGTCCCGGCGGTGGGGTGCAACATCTACGGCCGGCCGCAGCGCACGTCGGCGCATCAGGCGACGCTCAGCGCCAACTGCCAGGGCGATCCGGCCACCATGCCCGCCAAGGAACTGGCGAAGGTGACGCTCCCCCCCTACGTCATCGAGCCCCCGGACATCCTCTTGATCGACGCCCTGCGCGTCGTGCCCAAGCCGCCGTTCCGCATCCAGTCGTTCGACTCGCTCCAGCTCATCGTCGAGGGCACGCTCCTCGACCAGCCGATCAACGGCGTCTACGTCGTCGAGCCGGGCGGGCTTCTCGACCTCGGCCCCTCGTACGGCAAGGTGTCGGTCGCGGGGAAGTCGCTCGAGGAGGCCCAGGACACCGTCTTCCACCACCTCCAGAGCATCCTCCGCGAACCGCAGGTCTCGCTCACGCTCGCGCAGGCGGCCGGCCAGCAGCAGATCGCCGGCGAGCACCTCGTCGGCCCCGACGGCACGATCAACCTCGGCACCTACGGAAGCGTGTTCGTCACCGGGATGACGCTCGAGGAGGCGAAGAAGAAGATCGAGGGACACCTCTCCTCGTATCTCGACGCGCCGCTGGTGAGCGTCGACGTCTACAGCTACAACTCGAAGGTCTACTACGTGATCACCGAGGGCGCCGGCCAAGGCGACAACGTGGCGCGCTTCCCGGTCACGGGCAACGAGACCGTCCTCGACGCCATCGCCCAGATCAACGGCCTCTCCAAGCTCTCGAGCAAGGAGATCTGGATCGCCCGGCCGGCCCCCTCCGGCGTGGGCTGCGACCAGGTGCTCCCGGTGGACATCGAGGCGGTGATGCGCGGCGGGGCGACCGCCACCAACTACCAGATCCTCCCCGGCGACCGGGTGTTCATCGCCCAGGATCCGTGGATCGCCTTCAACGGCGTCATCGAGAAGATCACCGCACCCTTCGAGCAGGTGCTGGGCGTCTCGCTCCTCGGGGTGCAGACCGTGCAGACCTTCAACCGCCTCCCCTTCGGCTTCAACCCGAACTTCGGCGGCGGATTCTGCTGGGTGGCCCGCGAGGTGTACGGCGTGGAGGGGCCGGAATGGCTCGTCTTCCGCGCGTGGCTGCTGACCGAGGCCCCCACCTGGCTGCGTGACGCCTACGGCGAGCACGGCGAGGCGTTCGCGGCCTGGCTGCACGACAAGCCGCTGGCCAAGGCCGCGGTGCGGATGGCGATGGATGCGGTCCTGGCCTGGCGGGGCGCCGCGATCGCCGCCCGCCACGGCATCCCCTGGCCCGGGGTGTCGGCGCCGGCGACGGCCGAGCCCACGATCGGAACACGCTAGCTGGCTGCGGACACGGTGATCCGCCGCGGGATGCGGCGGCAGGCACCCCTGAAACAACCTCGGCTTTTCCAGGGTGGCCGACCGTGGACGAAGGTCATGGATGACGTTTTCCACCGACAGCGAGCGGATCAGGGCCGATCCCGGGCGCCCGGGACGGCCGACGGACACCACGGATATGATTGCGTGCCGCCGATCCCTGGCGGCTCCCCTCCTCCCGAGAGCGCTTCCATGGCACTCCCCACCTTCCGCCCCTCGCTGCTCCTGCTTTCCTGCACGGCCCTGATCGCGGCCGGACTCGCGGCGCCGGCGCGGGCCCAGATGCCCTTCTCCGACTACTCCGGCCGGCGCGGGATGAGTCCCTACACGGCGCTCGGCTTCCAGGGGGGCAGTCCCTTCGGCGGCGACACGCTCAACGCCTACCAGAACCTGGTCCGCCCGCAGCAGCTCATCGCCGCCCAGGGGCAGCAGCAGCGCCTGCAGAACCGCCAACTCGGGCGCCTGCAGACCCAGGTGCGGTCGATCGAACGGGGATCCGCCACGCCGACCACCAACACGATCCGCTCCACCGGCCACAGTGCGACCTTCATGAACCGCTCGCACTTCTACCCGCAGTGACCCGGCGCGGCGGCGCGAACGCTCCCGGATCCCCGGCCCGACCGGCGCCGACGCGCCCGCTGCCGATCGCGCTGCTGATCGCGCTTTCGGCGTGGCTGCCGTCGGCGGGGACCGCCTTCCCCGCGCCCCCCGACGGCCCCGAGGGGATCACCGCCCCGGGCCGCCCCTCGATGCGCGACATGGCTCCCGCGCCCGGCGGAGGATCGGTGCCGTCGGGATCGGCGCTGTCGCGTGCCCGGGCGGGCTTCCGCCGGCGCTACGGCAGCATGGCCACGGCCGCACGCTCGAAGCCCGAGGCCATCCGCACGGCGGAGACGCTCCTCGGCGACGCCGCCGGCGAATCCTCCGCGGCCCTGCGCTGGGTGATGCTCGACGAGGCGCGCCGGCTGGCCGTGGCCGCGGGGGACGCCGACGCCGTCAGCCGCGTGGTTCGGGTCGCCGCGGCCGACTTCGGGCTCGACGGCCTGCGCCTGGAGTACCGTTCGCTGCGCGAGATCCCTCTGCGGGCGTTGCGGCCCGACGACGCCGGGGAACTGGCACGCCGGGCCGAATCGCTGGCGACCTCCGCGGAGACCGACGGGCGGCCGACGGTGGCGCTCGACGCCCTCTCCCTGGCCATGCGGGCCTGGCAGGCCGCGGGCCGCACCGAGGAGGCCCGCGCCGCGGCGGTCCGCCACGACGCCCTGCTGGCCCGGGCCCGGGACGACTCCCAACGCCTCGACCCGAACCGACGCCCCGGGCGCACCGCGCCGCGGCGCCCGCCGGACGACGCCCGCCGCCCCTGACCCCGCGGGCC
>CAISKG010000601.1 GCA_903885855.1 uncultured Planctomycetaceae bacterium | reverse complement strand
GGGCGGAGCCGCCGCCCGCCTGGCCCCAGTGGCGCGGGCCCGACGGCCAGGGGCACGCCCCGGCGGCGCGGGGGCTGGCGCGGCGCTTCGGCGAGACGGAGCGGGTCGCCTGGAAGACGCCGCTGCCGGGCAAGGGATGGTCGAGTCCCGTCCTCGCCGACGGCCGGCTGTGGCTGACGACGGCGCTCGAGACGCCATTGTCGGAGGCGGAGAAGGCCGAGCGCCTGGCGACGATCGACAACGCCTCCACGCTGCAGGTCTCGGGGCCGGTGAGCCTGCGCGCCGTCTGCATCGACGCCGAGAGCGGGCGGATCCTCCACGACGTCGAACTCTTCCGCCCCTCGCAGCCCGATCCGATCCACTCGCTCAATTCCTACGCCTCCCCCTCGCCGGTGCTCGACGGCACGCGTCTCCATTGCCACTTCGGCGCCAACGGCACCGCCTGCCTCGACGCGGCCACCGGGGCGACGCTCTGGACGCACACCGGCCAGGCGATCAAACACGAGAACGGCGCGGGGGGCACGCCGGTGGTCTGGCGCGACCGCCTGATCTTCGACTGCGACGGCAGCGACGTGCAGTACGTCGCGGCGCTCGACACGGCCACGGGCGACCTGGCCTGGCGGACGGACCGCTCGGGCGAGCGCAATCCGGAACCGCAACTGAAGAAGGCCTACGGTTCGCCGATCGTGACCGAGGTGGACGGCCGCCCCATCCTCCTCTCCACCGGCGCCGACTGGCTCTACGCCTACGATCCCGCCGACGGCCGCGAGCTCTGGAAGCAGCCCTACGGGGTGCTCGGCTTCTCGGTCGTGCCCCGGCCGGTGGTGGGCCACGGCATGGCCTACGTGAGCACGAGCTTCATGCAGCCGGAATTGCTCGCCGTGCGGCTGCCGTCGGCGGACGGCGCGCCCGAGATCGCCTGGCGCGCGAAGAAGGGGGTGCCGAGCATCCCCTCGCCGTTGCTGGTGGGGGACGAGATCTACATGGTGAGCGACAAGGGGGTGGCGACCTGCCTCGACGCCCGCGACGGCCAGACGCTCTGGAGCGAGCGGCTGGGGGGCAATTTCTGCGCCTCGCCACTCCTCGCCGACGGGCGGATCTGGGCCTGCAACCGCGAGGGGGAGGTGTTCGTCCTCGTGCCCGGCAGGACGTTCGTGCTCGAGGCCACGAACCGTCTCGATGGCGGCATCATGGCGACGCCGATCGCCGTGGGGCGGTCGCTGTTCATCCGCACCGACGCCGCACTGTACCGCATCGACGGCGCGGACGAGCCCCCGGGCCCGGCACCCGCCGGACCGTAGAATCGGCCCCCGGCCCCGTCGCTCCGCCCCTCCCGTTCCCCGCCCAGGAGATCCTCCACATGCCCCGCCCGTTGCCGCGCCGTCGTCTGCTCCGGGCCGCCGCCGGCCTTCCCGCGTCGTTCGTCGTGGCCACCGGCGCCCGGCGCGTGCTCGGCGCCAACGACCGTCTCGACGTGGCGGTGATCGGTGTCGGCGGACGGGGCGCCGGCAACCTCGACGCCGTCTCGGGGGAGAACGTGGTGGCGGTGTGCGACGTCGACGACGGCGCCGTGGCCGCGGCGCTCGGCCGGCATCCGGCGGCGGCGCGGTTCTCCGACTACCGCGCGCTCATGGAGACGGTGAAGGCCGACGCCGTCGTCGTGGCCACGCCCGACCACCACCACGCCCCGGCCACGGTGCGGGCACTGCGCCGCGGCCTGCACGTCTACTGCGAGAAGCCCCTCACGCACACCGTCGCGGAGGCGCGGGCCGTGGCCGCCTTGGCGGCGGAGAAGGGGGTGGCGACGCAGATGGGGACGCAGAATCACGAGCACCCCGGCTACCTGCGGCTGGTGGAGCTGCTCCGCGCCAAGGCCATCGGCGACGTGACCGACGTCCACGTCGTCACCGACCGCCCTGGGAAGTGGTGGCCCCAGGGGATGGACGTGCCCGCCGGCGGTGCCGCGGTGCCGCCGCACCTCCACTGGGACCAGTGGCTCGGTCCCGCCGCGATGCGCCCCTACGACCCCGCCTACGTCCCCTTCAAGTGGCGCGGGTGGTGGGACTTCGGCTGCGGTGCGGTGGGCGACATGGCGATCCATCTGGCCGACCCGGCCTTCTGGGGGCTCGACCTCGCCGGGCCGGTGCGCGTCGCCTCGCGCGGGCCGGCGCCGCATCCAGCCAGCGCTCCGGAGTGGATGATCACGACGTTCGCGTTCGGCCCGCGCGGCGACCGCGGCCCGGTCACGCTCCACTGGTACGAGGGGGCCGCGGAGGTGCCTGCCGCGATCGCGGCCGAACTGCCGATGAACGGCTCGCTATTCGTCGGCAAGGAGGGGCGGATCGCGATCGCCCACGACGGCTTCCCCAAACTGCTCCCGGAGGATCGCTTCCGCGACTTCGTGCCCCCGGCGCCGTCGCTGCCCGACTCCCCGGGGCACCACGCCCAGTGGATCGCCGCCTGCAAGACCGGCTCGCGCACCGGCAGCCCCTTCTCCTACGCGGCGCCGTTCACCGAGACGGTGCTGCTGGGCAACGTCGCCTACCGGGCCGGCGGACCGGTGGACTACGACCCGGCCACCGGCCGGATCACCAACGACGCCGCGGCCGAACGCTGGCTGGCGAAGGAGTACCGCCGCGGATGGGAAGTCTGACGCCGCGCGGCGCCGCGATCGCGAGCGGTGGAGCCGGCCCGGCCGCCGGCGGGGGGGGGCCATGAACTGGGTCGCCTGGCGGATGCTCAACGGCGACCTCGCCAAGTACCTCGGCGCCGTGTTCGGCGTGGCCTTCGGCGTCCTCCTGGTGACGCAGCAGGCGTCGATCTTCGTCGGCATCATGTCGCGGACGGCCAATCCGCTCCGCGACGTCCGCGAGGCGTCGATCTGGGTGGCCGACCCCCACCTCCAGAACGCCGACGAGATCGAGCCGATGGCCGACAACGCCGTCTACCGGGTCCGCGGCGTGGAGGGGGTGGATTGGGCCGTGCGCCTCTACAAGGGGCTGGCGCGGGCCCGGCGCCCGGACGGGATGTTCCGCCAGGTGATCCTCATCGGCCTCGACGACCAGAGCCTCGTCGGCGCGCCGCGCACGATCCTGCTCGGCGATCTGGCCGACCTGCGCCGCCCCGACGCCGTGTTCCTCGACAAGGCGGGCCACCAGTCGCTCTGGCCCGGCGAGCCGCTCGCGGTGGGGCGCGAGATCGAGATGAACGACCGGCGCGCGGTCGTGGTGGGCATCTGCGAGACCTCGGCGCCGTTCCAATCGTTTCCGGTGGTGATCGCCACCTACTCGCAGGCCACCCAGCTGGTCGCGCGCGAGCGGAAGCAGCTGTCGTTCGTGGTGGGGGCGCCGGTGGCGGGGCTGACGCCGCCGGAGGCCTGCGCCAGGATCGCCGCCGAGACGGGGCTCGACGCCATGACCTACGACCAGTTCATGTGGCGCACGATCGACTACTACCTCGTGAACACCGGCATCCCGGTCAACTTCGGGATCACCATCGCCCTGGGGTTCGTCGTCGGCGCCGCGATCGCCGGGCAGACGTTCTACCTCTTCACCCTGGAGAACCTGCGCCACTTCGGGGCGCTCAAGGCGATGGGGGTCAACAACCGGCGCCTGGTGGGGATGGTGCTCCTCCAGGCGGCCGTGATCGGGGCGGTCGGGTACTCGCTCGGCTGCGGGATGTCGGTGGCGTTCTTCGAGGTCACCGACCGGCTCCTTCCCGACCTGCGCGGGATCCACCTCCCCTGGGAGATCGCCCTGGCGGCCGCGGCGCTGGTGGTGGTGATCATCGGCCTGGCCAGCGCCGCGAGCCTGCGGCGCGTGCTCGTCCTCGAACCCGCCGTGGTGTTCCGCTGATGCCCGCCGCCTGCCCCCCCTCCGCCGCCACGGTCGGCGTGTCGTGCCGCGGCGTGACCAAGGATTTCGGCGCCGGTGACACGCGCACGCGCGTCCTCCACGGCATCGATCTCGACATCGGCTGCGGGGCGCTCACGCTGCTGGTGGGGCCGAGCGGGTGCGGCAAGACGACGCTGATCTCGATCATCGCCGGGCTTCTCGACCCCTCCGCGGGCGAGGTCACGCTCTTCGGCACGCCGCGCTCGGCGCTCGCCGGCGACCGCCTGGTCGATTACCGGGCGCGGAACGTGGGCTTCGTGTTCCAGCAGTACAACCTCCTTCCCGCCCTCACCGCGGCCGAGAACGTCGCCGTGCCGCTGCTGGTCAATCGCGTCCCGCGCCGGGAGGCGCTCGTGCGGGCACGCGACGTGCTCGCCGCCGTCGGTCTGGAGGCCAAGTGCGACGCCCACCCGGCCCAGCTCTCCGGCGGGCAGCAGCAGCGGGTGGCGATCGCCCGGGCGCTCGTCCACGAGCCGCGGTTGCTCGTCTGCGACGAGCCGACGGCGGCCCTCGATTCGCGCTCCGGCCACACCGTGATGGAGCTCCTCAAGGCGGTGGCCGTCGAGCCGGGGCGGACGGTGATCGTCGTCACCCACGACGCCCGCGTGCTGGAACTCGGCGACCGGATCGTGGAGATGGCCGACGGGAGGATCGTGGGCGGCGGGACGGTGGCGATGCTCCCGGGGGAGATGCGTGCATGATCCGTCAGTGGCTCCTCCCCGGCCTCGCCGTCGCCGCCTTCGCCGGCCTCGTCTGGCACCTCGTCCGCACGCGGGAGGTGCCCGAGCCGCGCCTCCCCCCGGTGCCGCCGGTGCGGCGCGTGTCCCTGGGCATCGTGGCCGGATCGGGGGTCGTCGAGCCGCGGTCGGAGAGCGTGCAATTGGCCGCCGAGGTGCCGGGGATCGTGACCGTGGTGGCCGTGCGCGAAGGGCAGAAGGTCGACGCCGGCGACGTCGTGCTCCGCCTGGAGGACCGGTGGAAGCTCGCGGAGCTCGCCGTGCGGCAGGCCGCCCTCAACGCGGCCGAGCAGGATCTGGCCCGGCTGCGCGGCCTGCCGCGGCCGGAGGATCTCCCCTCGAGTGCCGCGCGCGTGCGCCGCGCCGAGGCCGCGCTCGAGTCGCAGCGCGACCAATTGACGCGGGCCGAGGAGCTCCAGCGCCAGGGCGTGGTCACCGACCAGGAACTGGTGGTGCGCCGCAAGGCCTTCGACACGTCGAAAGCGGAGCTCGAGGAGGCGGAGGCCGACGACGCCCGGCTCCGGGCCGGCGCCTGGGAGCGCGACGAGGCCATCGCGGCCGCGGCCGTCCAGCAGGCGGGAGCGCAGGTCGACCTCGCCCAGGTGGAGGTGGATCGGCTGGTGGTCCGGGCGCCGTGCGCGGGGACGATCCTCCGCGTCGACGTGCGCCCCGGGGAGTTCGTGGGCACGCCCGCCGGAAAGCCGCTGATCGTCCTCGGCGACACCGCGGAGCTGCACGTGCGCGTGAGCATCGACGAGCACGATCTGCCCCGCTTCGTCGCCGGCGCGCCCGCGACGGGATTCGTGCGTGGCGACGCCGAGCATCCCATGGGGCTGGAGTTCGTGCGGGTCGTCCCCACCGTCGAGCCGAAGCGCAACCTCACCGGCGACAGCGCCGAGCGGGTCGACACGCGGGTCCTGCAGGTGCTCTACCGCGTCCTCACGCCGGCCGCGGGAGCGACGGCGATGCCGCTGTTCGTCGGGCAGCAGCTCGACGTGCAGATCGAGGCCCGGCCGCGCGCCGTCGCCGAGGACGCGGCGGCCGTCAGCGGAACTTGACGAGCACCACGCCGGCGAACACGAGGAGCACGCCGAGGAGCCGGGCCGGCGTGATCGGCTGCCGCGGCAGCTCCATCAGCCCGAAGTGGTCGAGGAGCAGCGAGCAGGCCAGCTGGCCGCCGACCACCGCGGCGATGAACGCCGCGGCGCCGAGGCGCGGCGCGAGCGTGGCGCCGGAGAGCACGATCAGCGCGCCGAGCGGACCGCCGATCCAGTTCCACCACGGCGCCGCGCGGGCCGCCGCGGCGGCCGGGGGCACGGGGCGGATGAGGAGCATCACCGTCACCGCGGTGAGGATGGTGCCGCAGATCGAGAAGAAGGCCGCCCACAGGGGGCTCGACAGATGGGCCCGCAGCGATGCGTTGGCCGATGCCTGGAGGGCGAAGCACGCCCCCGCCCCCGCCGCCGCCGCCAGCCACACGCCGTCCACGTCCGCGCTCCTCGTCCCGCCGCCGCCGATCCAAGGCGGCCGCCCACGCCGGCCACGGGCTGCTATCGGTCGCCGGCGGGGGGCGCCGCCCGCGGTGGTGCCGGCCGTAGCGGTCGTGCCGGGGGCGCGCGGCGCCGGCGGACGGGGTGGTGGCGGAGGGGTGAGGTAGACTTCGCTCATGGCCGCCCCCTCCCGCCCCGCCGTGCCCCCCGCCGCCAGCGACGAGCCGGCGCTTTTGCGCCCCGAGATCGCCGCCATGGCGGGGTACGTCCCGGGCGAGCAGCCGCAGGACGAGGGGTGGGTCAAGCTCAACACCAACGAGAACCCCTACCCGCCGTCGCCGGCGGTGGCGGATGCGGTGGTCGCCCAGCTCGCCGGGCGGGCGCCCGCCAAGTATCCCGATCCGCTGGCCGGCCGCTTCCGCCGCCGGGCCGCCGAGGTGCTCGGGGTCGACCCGGAGTGGATCCTCTGCGGCAACGGCAGCGACGACCTGCTCACGATCCTCGTGCGCACGTTCGTCGGCGCGGGCGAGGCGATGCGGGTGCCGACCCCGAGCTACGTGCTCTACCGCACGCTGGCCGCGATCCAGGGGGCGGCCTGCGAGGAGCTCCCCTTCGCGCCCGATTGGTCGCTCCCCGAGGGCTTCGCCGCCCCGCGGACCGCCGCCGGCCTGCCGGTCCGCCTGGCCGTGCTCCCCAATCCCAACAGCCCCTCGGGCACGATCGTGCCCCGGCGCGATCTCGAGTCGATCGCCGACCGCTTCCCCGGCGCGCTGGTGATCGACGAGGCCTACGGCGACTTCGCCGACGCCGACTGCCTGGGGCTGGTGCGCTCCCACCGCCGCGTGATCGTGACGCGTTCCATGAGCAAGTCGTACGCCCTGGCGGGGGTGCGATTCGGGTTCGCCGTGGCCCGGCCGGAGGTCGTGCGCGAGCTGGAGAAGGTGAAGGATTCCTACAACTGCGACGCGCTGTCGATCGCCGCGGCCACCGCCGCGATCGCCGACCGCGACTGGCTGCGCGGCAACCGCGCGACGATCCTCGCCACGCGGGCCCGCCTCTCGGTGGCGCTCGAGCGCCTCGGATTCGCGGTGGAGCCCAGCCAGGCCAACTTCGTGTGGTGCACCCATCCGCGGCGTCCGCACCGGCCGCTCTACGAGGCCCTCAAGGCCCGGCGGATCCTCGTCCGCTGGATGCAATACCCCGGCTGGGGCGACGGGCTGCGGATCACCGTCGGCACCGACGCCGAGATCGACACCTTCCTCAACGCCCTCGGCGAGATCCTCGCCTCCACCTGAAACCGATGCACCGCACCGCCACCTTCACGCGCAGGACCACCGAGACCTCGATCGTCGTGGCCGTCGACCTCGACGGCCGCGGCACGGCCGAGGTTTCCACCGGGATCGGCTTCTTCGACCACATGCTCGTGCTCCTGGCGGCGCACTCGCTGGTGGACATGGCGATCCGCTGCGAAGGGGATCTGCACGTCGACGGCCACCACACCGTCGAGGACGTGGGCCGGGCGCTGGGCCGGGCGGTGAGCGACGCCCTCGGCGAGCGGCGCGGGATCCGCCGCTACGGCCACTGCGTGCTGCCGATGGACGAGACGCTCGTGACCGCGGCGGTCGACTTCGGCGGCCGCGCCGCGACGGTGTTCCGCGTCCCCTTCGCGGTGCCGGCGATCGGCACCTTCGACACGCAGCTCGTGGAGGTGTTCTGGGAGGGCTTCGCCGCCGCCGCCGGCGCGAACGTCCACCTGCTGCTCCACCACGGCCACAACGCGCATCACGTCGCCGAGGGGGTGTTCAAGGGAGCGGCCCGGGCGATGCGGATGGCGCTCGAGCCCGATCCGCGCCAGCCGGACGTGCCGAGCACCAAGGGCTCGCTGACGGTCTGACCGGGCCGTCCGCCCGCCCGGCCTACTCGTTGACGTAGGTCTCGAGGAACCGGGCGAGGCGGTGGAAGTCGCTGTCGCGCTCCACGTAGCGGACCACCGTGACGAGGGTGTCGGGGTCGACGAGCTCCTCGAACGGGACGTAGTTCAGGTCGAGCTGCCCCGAGACGCTGACCATCACGCCGTCGAGCCCGCGCTCGGCGAGGGCCCGGTAGGCGCCCACGCCGAGCTGGCTGCCGAGCATGATGTCGAAGGCGTGGGGCTGGGCGCAGCGCGCCTCGTAGCCGAGCTGGATGCCGACCACCTTCCGCGACTTGCCCGTCTGCCGCTTGTACTCGTCCGCCACGAGCCTGGCGAACTTCCGCCCCAGCTGGACGTGGGAGATGGAGATGTTGCCGTGGTCGTCGCGCGGGATCCCCTCGAGGTCGCTCTGGGGGAGGTATTCGGCCAGCCCCTCGGCCAGCACGATGACGCCGTACTGCTTCCCCTCGTTCTCCTCGCGCACGCGCATCGTCTTCACGATCCGCTCCACGACCCGGGCCACGTTCATCACCGCCTTGGTCTTGGTGGAGCCGTCGGCGGCGGTCACCGTCTCCTCGCCGCGGTAGCGGCCGTGGATGTCCTCGACGCTCACCACGAGGCTCGCCTCGCCGGAGATCGCGGCCCCGTAGGAGAGCCAGCCGGCGCTGCGCCCCATGGTCTCGCAGAGGTAGTAGCAGCGGCCCGCGTCGGCGTCGTAGAGGAGATTGCGGATCTCCGAGGCGAGCGTGTCGACGGCGGTGAAGTAGCCGAAGGTGAAGTCGATCCCCATGTAGTCGTTGTCGATCGTCTTGGGGAGGTGCACGACGGGGATCTTCCGCGTGCCTGCGGGGAGCCGATCCTGGAAGAGCTTGAATTTGTTGGCCGTCTTCAGGGTGTCGTCACCCCCGATCGAGACCAGCGCCTCCACGCCCAGCGAGCGCAGGCCGGCATCGACGTTGGCCAGCGGACGGACGCGGTCGGGATCGTCGAGGTGCGCGGGCGACGAGACGGACCGGCCCGGGTTGGTGCGCGCCGTGCCGAGCATGATGCCCTGGCTCGATCGGGTGCGCTTGAGGTATTCCGGGGTGATGCGGACGTAGTCGCGCCCCTCGACGAGCGGCTTGTCGGGGGAGAAATCGGCCAGCGACGAGTAGCCGTGCTTCATCCCGATCACCTCGACGTCGTTCCGCAGGAACGAGATCGCCGCCGTGGAGATCACGGCGTTGGCTCCGGGGGCCGGGCCGCCGGCGAAGAGGATGGCGACGCGGCGGAACTGGTGCACGCCCTTCGGCGGCGGGGAGAGGGACTCGCTCATGGGCATCTCCGGAAACGATTCATCCCGCCAGCCAGCGCTCGACGAACTTCGTGTCGATCTCCGCGTTGCGGAACGCGGCCAGCCCGAGGATGTCGAGGTGCAGGGGGACCGTGGTGCGGATTCCGGCGACGCGCAGCTCGCGCAGGGCCCGGATCATGGTGGCGATCGCCGCCTCGCGCGTGGGCTGGTGGACGATCAGCTTTCCGATGAGCGAGTCGTAGTGCGGGGGCACCGTGGAGCCGGCCCCCACGTGCGAATCCCAGCGCACGCCGAAGCCGCCGGGGGCGAACATCCGCTCGATGCGGCCGGGGCAGGGGCGGAAGTTCGCGGCCGGATCCTCGGCGTTGATGCGGCATTCGATGGCGTGGCCGCGGGGGACGACGTCCTCCTGGCGGATGCCGAGCGGCTCGCCGGCGGCGACCCGGATCTGGGCCTTCACCAGATCGATCCCGGTCACGAGCTCGCTGACGGGATGCTCCACCTGGATCCGGGCGTTGACCTCGATGAAGTAGAAGTTGCCCGCCTGATCGACGATGAACTCGACCGTTCCGGCGGAGTGGTAGCCGGCGGCGCGGCAGAGGCGGACCGCGGCCTCGCACATCGCGGCCCGCGTCTCGGCGGAGAGACGGGGCGAGGGGCTCTCCTCGATCAGCTTCTGGTGGCGGCGTTGCGTGGAGCAGTCGCGCTCCCAGAGATGGAGCATGGTGCCGTGCATGTCGCCGAGCACCTGCACCTCCACGTGCCGCGGGCGCTCCACGAAGCGTTCCAGGTAGATGCCGGGATTCCCGAAGGCGGCGAGGGCCTCGGCGGAGGCCTGCTGCCAGGCCGCCGCCAGCCCCGACTCCTCCGTCGCGACCCGCATCCCCTTGCCGCCGCCGCCGGCCGTGGCCTTGAGGAGGACCGGGAATCCGATCTCCCGCGCCACCCGCAGCGCCTCGTCCTCGCTGCCGACGATGCCGTCGCTGCCGGGCACGCAGGGGACGCCCGCCTGGCGTGCCAGCGCCCGGGCCGAGTTCTTGTCGCCGACCCGCGCCATCGCCTCGGGGGTGGGGCCGATGAAGCCGATGTTGCACGACCGGCAGACCTCGGCGAACTGCGCGTTCTCCGAGAGGAAGCCGTAGCCGGGGTGGATCGCCTGCACGTTGCCGATCTCCGCGGCGCTGATGACGCGGTCGATGCGCAGGTAGCTCTCCGAGGCCTTGGCAGGGCCGACGCAGATCGCCTCGTCGGCGAGGGCCAGGTAGGGGGCGTCGCGGTCGGCTTCGCTGAAGATGGCGACCGTCTCGATGCCCATCTCGCGGCAGGCGCGGATCACGCGCAGGGCGATCTCTCCGCGATTCGCGATCAACACCCGTTTGAACATAGGCTCCGCCGGGGTCGGGGATGCCGGGGCCGCTCGCCGGCGCCCGGGGGCCGGTCACGGTCCGGCGTGGGGTGAGGCCGTTCGACGGCGCTCACTTCTCCGGGTCGATCTTCACGAGCACCTGCCCGAACTCCACCGGATGGCCGTTCTCCACGAGGATCGCCACCACCTGGCCGGACACCCCGGAGGGGATCTCGTTGAAGACCTTCATCGCCTCGATGATGCACACCGTCTTGTCGGGGCCGATGCGGTCGCCCACCTTGATGAAGGGTGCGGCGTCGGGGCCGCTGGCCCGGTAGAACGTGCCCACCATGGGGCTCTTGATCTCGACGAGCTTCGTCTCGGCGGCCGGCGCCGCCGGCGCCGCGGGAGCGCCGGCGGGGGCTGCGGCCGCGGTCCGGGCCGGGGCGACCACCACCTCCCCCCCCCGTTTGATCCGCACGCGCTGGTCGGCGTGCTTGAGATCGATCTCGGAGAGGTCGTGCTTCTCCATCAGCGCGATCAGCCGACGGATCTGCTTGGCGTTGAAGAAGTCGTCGGGCTTGTGTGCCGCGCTCATCGAGGGTGCCTGCTGGGTGACCTGCCGGGGGCAGGCGGAGACCTGCCCGCCCCGTGGGGGGCGCCCGTCGGGCCGAAGGCGATCCGGCCCCGGGGAAAGGAAGCATTTTCGCGGCGAGGGTAGCCCCTCGTCGCCTTTTCAGTCAAGGTAAAACGGCGCCGGAGGGGCGCTGGCCGCGGATTTCCTCCGCCGCGGCGCCGCCCGCTCCCGTCCCGCCGCCCATCGCCCCGTTTCCGGCCTCTCGATCGCGAGCCGCACGTGTCGCTTCCCCCCCCCGATCTGCCGCGTCTGGCCCGCCGGGCACGCGATACGAGCAAACGCGATTACGGGCGCGTGCTGGTGGTCGGGGGGGCGACCGGGATGGCCGGTGCGCCGGCCTTGGCGGCGATGGCGGCGCTGCGCGGCGGCGCGGGGCTCGTCGACCTCGCCGCCCCCGCCCCCGCCGCGGCGATCGCGGCCACGTTCGATCCGTGCTTCATGGCGCATCCCCTGCCGGCCGCAGCCGACGGCACCTTCGCCGCTGACGCCATCGACAGGCTCGCCGCGCTCGCCGAGCGTGCCGACGTGCTGGCCGTGGGGCCCGGGATCGGGCGCGGGGACGCGGTCGGTGCCATCGTGGAGCGGCTGTGGCGCGGCTTCCCGGGGCCGGCGGTGTTCGACGCCGACGCGCTGTGGTGGCTGGCCCGCGGCGCGTCCGGCGGCCTGGCCGCGCACGCCGGGCCGCGCATCCTCACGCCGCACGCGGGGGAGATGCGGCGCTTCCTCGGGGAGGCGGCCACCGGGCCCGAGCCGGCCCGCGGCCTGCTCGAGGCGGCCG